>CAMBSA010000174.1 GCA_945869935.1 Bordetella parapertussis
CAGCCGGCCTGAACGCCTCTGTCCGTCTCAGGCCGCGGCACGGGTTTCGACCGCAGTGCTTTCCACCACCCTCCGAGCATCTTCCGCGGCTTCCATTGCCTCGAGCAGCATCTCCGGCCGGTTCTGCGCAAGCACCGCCGGATCGGACAATCGCCGGCGCCAGCCGCGCGCACCGGGCTGGCCGTGGTACAGGCCGATCATGTGCCGTGCGATCGTGCGTACCGGCGCGCCCTGCGCCACCTCGGCACGCGCATACGCCACCATCGCCTCCACCACCGCGCGCCGCGTCGGCGCGGGCGCGGTCGAGGCGTAAAGCCGTGCGTCCGCCTGCGCGAGGACGTACGGGTCGTGATAGGCCACCCGGCCAAGCATCACGCCATCAACGCACTCAAGCTCCCGCTCCACGCCCGCCCAATCCGCCAGCCCGCCGTTGATCACGATCGTGAGCTCGGGAAACTCGCGTTTCAGCCGGTGCACATCCGCATAGCGCAGGGGCGGCACCTCGCGGTTGTCCTTGGGCGACAGTCCCTGCAACCAGGCATTGCGCGCATGCACGATGAAGATCGTGCAGCCGGCGCGGGCGAGCGTTTCCACGAATCCGCGCGCGAAGTCGTAGTCCTCCATCCGGTCGATGCCAAGCCGGTGCTTCACTGTCACCGGGATCGACACCGCATCCTGCATCGCCTTCACGCAGTCGGCGACCAGCACAGGCTCCGCCATCAGGCAGGCGCCAAACGCACCGCGCTGCACCCGCTCGGACGGACAGCCGCAGTTGATGTTGATCTCGTCATAGCCCCACTGCTCGCCCAACCGCGCGCATTTCGCGAGGTCCTCGGGTTCGCTGCCGCCGAGCTGCAGAGCCACCGGTTCTTCGTCGGGATGAAAGCGCAGGTGCCGCGGCACATCCCCGTGGATCAGAGCGCCGGTGGTAATCATCTCGGTGTACAGGCGTGCATGCCGCGTCAACTGCCGGAAAAAGTAGCGGCAGTGCCGGTCCGACCAGTCCATCATCGGCGCGGTGCAAAGACGGTGGCTGGCGGCAGAAATTGTGAGCTCGAGCATGCGCGCAGCTTACCGGACCCCCGCCGGGCAGCCGCGAAGCGATAATACGGTCATGACAAAAAGAATCTTCTCCAAGGAGGTGATGCTCCCCGGAGGCTGGGCACGCAACGCGCTGATCGAAATCGACGACACCGGCAACATCACCGCGGTGCGCGCGGATCAGAAGCCGGGCGATGCCGAACTCGCCGGCGGTCCGGTTATCCCCGGCATGGCCAACACGCATTCGCACGCCTTCCAGCGCGCGATGGCGGGCCTGGCCGAGCGCATGGGTTCGCCGGATGACAGCTTCTGGACCTGGCGCGAGGTCATGTACGCCTTCGTGCGCAGGCTCACCCCCGAACACGTCCGCGCAATCGCGGCCCAGGTCTATGTCGAGATGCTGCGCAACGGCTACACCGCGGTCGCCGAGTTCCACTACCTGCACAACCAGACCGACGGCAAGCCGTTCGCGCCGCGCGCCGAACTCGGCCTCACTCACCTGCGCGCCGCGCAGGAAACCGGCATCGCGATCACCCTGCTGCCCTCGCTCTATGCCTATGCGAATTTTGGCGAAGAGCCGCTCATCCCGGCGCAGCGGCGCTTTGCCACCACGCCCGAGCAGATTCTCGGCATGGTGCGTGATCTTCGCGACGCGGCGCGCGACAACCCCGACGTGCGCCTTGGCGTGTCCCCGCATTCGCTGCGCGCGGTAAGCCCGGCGATGCTCAAGGACCTGATCGCGGGACTGGATTCCCTCATTCCGGGCGCGCCGATCCACATGCATGTGTCCGAGCAGGTGAAGGAAGTCAACGACTGCCTCAGCTGGAGCGAATGCCGCCCGGTGCAATGGCTGCTCGAGCACATGCCGGTCAACGAACGCTGGTGCCTGATCCATTGCACCCATGTGAGCTCCACCGAGAGCGAGCGCCTGTCGGCGAGCGGCGCGGTGGTGGGCCTCTGCCCCACCACCGAGGGCAATCTCGGCGACGGCATCTTTCCGCTGCTGCGGCATCGCGAACGCGGCGGGCGTTTTTCCATCGGCAGCGACAGCCACGTATCGCAGACGCCTGTGGAGGAACTTCGCTGGCTGGAATACGGCCAGCGCCTCACGCTTCGCCGTCGCAACGTCATCGCCTCGGTGGCGCAGCCCTCGGTGGGCGCCAATCTCTGGCGCGAAGCCGCGCGCGGCGGATCGCAGGCGCTTGGCCGTCCAATGGGCGAGATCGCCCCGGGAAAACGCGCCGATCTGGTGGTGCTGAATCCCGCCGCGCTCAACCTCGAGGGGCGCTCGGGCGACACGCTGATCGATGCGCTGGTGTTCGCCGGCAATCACGACTCGGTGAAGCACGTGATGGTCGGAGGCACCTGGGTGGTGCGCGATGGCCACCATGCGCACGAAGCCGAAATCGAGGCGCGCTACCGCGCGGTGCAGAAACAGCTTCAGCAGTGATTTTCCGTCGTCGCTGAACCAATTCTGTACGCAGATCGCCCGATTTCAAGCGTCGGTACTGGGTTTTCCCGGAGAATGTTCAACATTGGACGCTGCGCGGCGCCTCCAAACCGCGCAGTCTGTCCTGCGTGGCCTTGTCAGGTCGGCAGCGCCACGTTGAAGTCGCAGCCGGTCTTGGCACGCACATCCTCGAGTTTCACGCCGGGGTGCAGTTCCTTGAGAACGAGGCCCATCTGCGGGTTCACCTCGAATACGCACAGGTCGGTGATGATCACGTTCACCACGCCCTTGCCGGTGATCGGCAGGCGGCAGGTCTTGAGAATCTTCGGGCTGCCGTCTTTCGCGGTGTGCTCCATCAGCACGATCACTCGTTTGACGCCCGCCACCAGGTCCATCGCGCCGCCCGGCCCCTTCACCATCGCGCCCGGTACCATCCAGTTGGCGAGGTCGCCGTTCTCGGCCACTTCCAGCCCGCCGAGGATCGAAAGATCGATATGCCCGCCGCGGATCATCGCGAAGGAGTCGGCGCTCGAAAAGAAGCTCGACCCGGGCAGCGTCGTCACCGTCTGCTTGCCCGCGTTGATCAGGTCGGCGTCGATCCTGTCCTCCGTCGGGAAGGGGCCGATGCCGAGCAGGCCGTTTTCCGACTGCAGCGTCACCTTGATGCCTTCGGGAATGTAGTTCGCCACCAGCGTCGGGATGCCGATGCCGAGGTTCACGTGATAACCGTCGCGCAGTTCCTTGGCTGCGCGCTGCGCCATCAGCGCACGAACCGGCGATTCCTTCTTAGACGCGGTGGCACCGGCGACGGTGCGGAATTCGATCCGCTTCTCGTAGGCCGCGCCCTGCACGATGCGATCGACGTAGATGCCCGGCGTGTGGATCTGGTCGGGGTCGAGTTCGCCGACTTCCACCAGTTCCTCGACTTCGGCGATCGTCACAGTGCCGCAGGTGGCGATCATCGGGTTGAAGTTGCGCGCGGTCTTGTTGTAGATGAGGTTGCCCGACTTGTCGCCCTTCCAGGCCTTCACGATGGCCACGTCGGCGTGGATCGCCTTTTCCAGCACGTACTCGCGGCCGTCGAAAGAGCGCGTGTCCTTGCCTTCGGCGAGCTTGGTGCCGTAACCGGTGCGGGTATAGAAACCGGGAATACCGGCGCCGGCAGCACGAAGCTTCTCGGCGAGCGTGCCCTGTGGCGTGAGTTCGAGTTCCAGTTCGCCCGCCAGCACCTGGCGCTCGAACTCCTTGTTCTCGCCCACGTAGGACGCGATCACCTTTTTCACCTGCCGCGTCTTGAGCAGCAGGCCCATGCCGAAATCGTCTACCCCGGCATTGTTGCCGACGATCGTGAGGTCCTTCGCGCCGCTGTCCACCAGCGCCTGGATCAGGTTCTCGGGGATGCCGCACAGCCCGAATCCGCCCGCGGCAATCGTCATGCCGTCGTGCAACAGTCCCTGCAGTGCATCTTTCGCGTTCGGATAGACTTTTTTCACTGGAGTGTCACCTTGAGTTGAGTTGATTTCGGGGGCACCTCAGCACGCCCCCTGATGTCGAAATGGTACCGGATTCCGTGGCCTCAGCCCCTGATCAGCCGGCGGACGCGTTTCCCTCGGCAAGATCGCGCAAGGCCTTGGGCAGCGGTATCGACCGGCTGATCGTTCTATCCACGTAGCACATCTTCGCCGAGCCTTCGGCATACACCACCTCCCGGTCGTAGCTCGGGCGCATTTCGTACCAGGTCATCACGCTGGAGCGTCCCGGCTCCCCCACGAATACCCGCACTTCGATGTCACCGGGGTAGTGCAGGGACTTGAGGTAGCTGCAGCTTGCGTTGAGCACCACCGGCCCGACGTCGGGCGCGAGTTCCTCGCCGCCACGGTTGAGTCCGCGTGCACGGAACATCTGCACCCGAGCCTCTTCCATGTAGCGAAAGTAGGTCACGTTGTTCACATGACCCTGTGAATCCATGTCCGCCCAGCGCATCGGGATGATCACGGAATGTACGAGGTGGCGCAAAGGGCTTGTCATGGGGGAAATACCGGTTATGTCCGAAGCGGCGGAATTATAATGGCAGCCCGAATACAGAACGCCCGCCGGCACGACCGGCGGCCGGCAAAGCAAGGAGCGAGCGTGGAACGCGAATCGATGGAATACGACGTCCTGATCGTAGGCGGCGGCCCGGCAGGACTGGCCAGCGCGATCCGGCTGAAGCAGCTCGCCGCCGAAAAGGGCACCGAGCTCGGTGTCTGCGTCATCGAGAAAGGCTCGGAAATCGGCGCGCACATCCTCTCCGGCGCGGTGATGGACCCGCGCGCGATCACCGAACTCCTCCCCGAGTGGAAAGCCGAAGGCGCACCGCTCGAGACGCCGGTCACAGAGGACCGCTTCCTTCTGCTGTCGGAATCCGGCTACAACAAGGTGCCGGATTTCTTCCTGCCCGATTGCTTCAAGAACCACGGCAATTACGTGGTGAGTCTCGCCAACGTCTGCCGCTGGCTCGGCAAGAAGGCCGAGGATCTCGGCGTGGAGATCTACCCCGGCTTTGCCGGCGCGGAGGTGCTGTTCAACGAACAGGGCGCGGTGCGGGGCGTCGCCACCGGAGACATGGGCGTGGGCCGCGACGGCCAGCCGACCGACGCCTTCCAGCGCGGCATGGAACTTCACGCGAAATACACCTTCTTCGCCGAAGGTTGCCGCGGCCATCTCGGCAAGCAGCTGATCGCTAAATACGGCCTGGGCAAGAACGCCGATCCGCAGGTCTACGGCATCGGCATGAAGGAACTCTGGGAA
>CAMBSA010000175.1 GCA_945869935.1 Bordetella parapertussis
GCATCGCCGCCTGCGTCCGGTCGAGAACCGCTTTGTCTACGGCGTGTTCTTCCTGCGTCTGCCTCTCTCGACGATCGCCCGCGCCGGCTCGACGCTGTTCTCGATCAACCGATGGAACGTGTTCAGCCTGCGCTATGCCGACTACGGCACGGGCGGCGACCCGCTCGCGTGGATACGCGGCCTGCTTGCACGCGAAGGATTCGGTCATCTCGATGGCGAGGTCGTGCTGCAGACCTTTCCGCGGGTGCTCGGCTATGTGTTCAATCCGGTGAGTTTCTGGCTCTGCCATGACAAGGCGGGTGCCTTGCGCGCGGTGCTGGCCGAGGTGCGCAATACCTTCGGCGAGAGCCACGCCTACCTGCTTGCGCGTAGCGACGGCGGCGCAATCGGAGCGGGCGATGTGCTCGAGGCGCGGAAGGATTTTCATGTCTCGCCTTTTCTCAAGATCGAGGGCGGCTACCGGTTCCGCTTTGTCGATAGCGGGGGGCGTTGCCTCGTTCGCATCGACTACGCCGATTCGGAGGGCGACATGCTCCATACCAGCATCTCCGGCGAGTCCGCGCCGCTTGCCACCCGGGCGCTGCTGCGCGCGTTCTTCGCTTATCCGCTGATGACGCTCGGCGTCATCCTGCGCATCCACTTACAGGCACTGCGCCTGTGGTTACGGCGCGTGCCCTTCATCACCAAACCCGAACCACCGGTAAAGGCGATCACTCGATGGGCGCAATAGAACATCCGGGAGGACCCTCGGCCCGGCCGGGCTCTTCCGTCCGCGGCAAGACCTGGCAGGCGCGTACCGTGCTGGCCTTGCTGTCGCGCATCGCGCGCGGCCGGCTCGACCTCACGCTGCCCGACGGAGCGCAGGCGCGATTCGGTGTGACTACGCCGGGTGTGCCGGACGCGGGCATCGAAATCAGCGACTGGCAGGTGTTCGCCGATATTGTCGCCTCGGGCGATATCGGTTTTGCCGAAGCCTATCTGCGCGGTGCCTGGTGCAGCCGCGACCTGTCGGCCCTGCTGACGCTGCTCGCGATCAACCGCGATGCGCTCGAACCGGCGGTGTACGGCGCAGGATTCCTGCGCAAGCTGGCGGCGCGCCTGCGCCACCTGCTGCGCGCCAACACCAAGGGCGGCAGTCGCAGGAACATCGAGGCGCATTACGACCTCGGGAACGATTTCTACAAACTCTGGCTCGATCCCTCGATGACCTATTCCAGCGCGCTTTTCTCGGGGGACCTGACTCGGACGCTCGAACAGGCGCAGACCGCGAAGATCCGCCGGATTCTCGAGCGGCTAGACCCGCGACCCGGCGACCACATCCTCGAGATCGGTTGCGGCTGGGGCGGATTCGCCGAGATCGCGGCGCGCGACTTCGGCTGTCGCGTCACCGGCATCACGCTTTCGAACGAGCAGCTTGCCTGGTCGAAAAAGCGGATTCGCGACGCGGGGCTCGCGGACCGGGTGAATTTAGAACTCGTCGATTACCGCGATATGAAGGGCTGCTTTGATCATGTGGTGTCGATCGAGATGTTCGAGGCGGTGGGCGAGCGCTTCTGGCCTTCGTATTTTCGGACCGTCGCCGACCGGCTCAAGCCCGGCGGTCGGGCGCTGATCCAGTCGATCACGATCAGCGAGGCGCTTTTCGATCGGTACCGCACCGACACCGACTTCATCCAGCAGTACATTTTCCCCGGCGGCATGCTGGCCTCGCCCGAGCGGTTTGCCGCCGAGGCGAAGTCGGCCGGTCTGGACGTGTCACACGCGCATGCGTTCGGTCCCGACTATGCCGAGACGCTTCGCCGCTGGCGGGCGTTGTTCTTTGCCACCCTGCCGGCGGTGCGGTCGATTGGCTTCGACGAGCGCTTCGTGCGCATGTGGGAGTTCTATTTTGCTTACTGTGAAGCAGGCTTTGACAGCGGATGCACCGACGTCTACCAGTTCGAACTGAAGCACACCGGGTGAGGTCCTCTCACGCCGCAGCGCGCCTGCTTGCGGTGCTGGCGCTGGCCTCGGCGGCAGGGTCTGCATTGGCGCAGTCCCTGCCGAAGGAAGTCGCTGCCCTGCACGCGGACCTTCGCGAACGCGGCTCGGGCGAATTCCGCTTCTTCGGTTTCCACATCTATGACGCACGGCTCTGGAGCGCCGGTTCGCGCTTCGATCCGGCGGGGCGTTTCGCGCTCGGTCTGCGCTACGCACGCGACTTCGCCGGCGAGCGGATCGCGAAGCAAAGCGACGAGGAGATCGCGCGCCTTGGCATCGGCAACGAGGAACTTCGCGCGCGCTGGCTGGAGGCGATGAAGAAGCTCTTCCCCGACGTGAAGGCGGGGACCGAACTCATCGGCGTGAATGAGCCTGGCCGCGGCGCGCGGTTTTTCCGTGACGGCGTGGCGATAGGCAGCATCGACGATCCGGAATTTGCCCGCGCGTTTTTCGCGATCTGGCTCGACCCGCGCACCCGCGCAGGCGATCTGCGGCGCCGCCTGCTCGGCACGGAATGATGCCCGGCCGAGCCGCCGCGCGGTTCGCGGCGCAGTCCACCGACCTTCGATGAGCGGCGCCGTGAACCAGGGTGCGAATCGCCTCGGTGCCTGGCAACTTGCCAGCTACAGTGCATTCGCACTGCCCCTGGCCATGGCGGCACTGCCGCTTTACGTGCAACTGCCGCGTTTCTACGGCGAACTCGGCGTTTCGCTCACGGCATTGGGTTTCATCCTGCTTGCCGCACGTGCGCTGGATGCGATCCAGGATCCCCTGCTTGGATTGTGGTGTGACCGCTGGGGCGCTGACGGGCGAGGAATCGGAGGGCGCCGCGCGTTCGTCGCGTGCGCCGTGCCGCTGCTTGGCATCGGCATCTGGGGATTGTTTCACCCGCTCGACACCGATGCCGGCCGCATTCCGCTGCTTGCATTGCTGCTGGTGGTCGTTCATCTCGGTTTTTCTATGGGCTCGATCGGCTACCAGGCCTGGGGTGCGCAACTCAGCCGTGACGTGCATGAGCGCACCCGCATCACCGCGTATCGCGAATCGATGACGCTCGTCGGGGTGATCGTCGCATCGGTGCTTCCTTCCATGCTGGGCGAGGGCGCGCGCGAACAGATGAGCCGCTTCGGCTGGCTGTTTCTGGCGATCCTGGTCGCCGGAGCACTGCTCACGCTCGCGCATGCGCCCGCGCCGGCGCGGGCATCGCCCGAGGCGCGGCCGGTGCGATTGAGCGACCTGTTCGCGCCCCTGCAACAGGGATCTTTCCGTCGCCTGCTGGCGGTGTTCATGTTCTCCGGTGTCGCGGCCGCAATTCCGTCGACGCTGGTGCTGTTTTTCGTGGCGGATGTGCTCGGCGCCGAGTCCTGGACGCCGGCATTCCTCGGCGCGTACTTTCTATCGGGCGCGCTTTCGATGCCGCTCTGGGTCGCGCTCTCGCGCCGAACCGGAAAGTCCGTCGCATGGACGGTTTCGATGGCGCTCGCGGTGATGGCATTCATCTGGGCCTATGCATTGGGTGCCGGCGACACCGGAGCGTTCCTCGTGATCTGCATCGTGTCAGGTGCCGCACTCGGCGCCGATCTCGCGCTGCCGCCTTCGATC
Source organism: Bordetella parapertussis (assembly GCA_945869935.1). Taxonomy (GTDB): domain Bacteria; phylum Pseudomonadota; class Gammaproteobacteria; order Burkholderiales; family SG8-39; genus CAMBSA01. The sequence goes on from CAMBSA010000175.1 coordinate 3,583, forward strand.
CTCGCGGACGTGATCGACGAGGAACAGGGCGGCGAGGGCAAGGAGGGCGCGTACTTCGGACTCTGGAATTTCGCTGCCAAGGCCAATCTCGCGCTGGCCGCAGGCGTCGCACTGCCGCTTGTGTCGGCTTTCGGCTATACGCCGGGCAGCGCGGTATCGGGAAGCGGGGTTTCGGGTGGCGCGGCCCTGTCGGCGGTGTACTGCCTCGTGCCCTGTCTGCTCAAACTCGTTTCGGCCGCGTTGCTCTGGCACCGGCCGCCCCTGGCTTCGCTTGCATGGAGAGAATCATGAGCCTGAAATCCCGTCTTGCTGGAATCGCCGGCGGATTCGCCGCCGCGCTTGCCCTGGCCGGCTGCTCGTCCACGCCGGTGGAGCGCTACGCCGCGGAGAAGCCGGTGCTCGATCTCGCGCGCTACTTCAACGGAACGATCGACGGCTGGGGCATGTTCCAGGACCGCTCGGGCGAGGTCGTAAAGCGGTTTCATGTCGTGATCGACGCGAAATGGACGGGCGATGTCGGCGTGCTCGATGAATCCTTTACCTATTCGGATGGCACGACGCAAAAGCGCGTGTGGACCATCACCCGCACCGGCGAAGGACGGTATTCCGGCACCGCGGCGGACGTGGTGGGCACCGCGTCGGGGCAGGCGGCGGGAAATGCGCTTCGCTGGCGCTACGTGATGGCACTGCCGGTGGACGGAAAAATCTACAACGTCGATTTCGACGACTGGATGTTCCTGATGGATGGCGAGGTGATGCTGAACCGCTCGGCGATGAGCAAATGGGGAATAAACCTGGGGGAGGTGACGTTGTCCTTCCGTCGCCGGGGCGTATCGCCTGCCTCGCCCCGGCTGAGATAGTGCACGCCGGCGCGGCGGGAGCTTGTCAGGCATTCGACACGCTCCGGGCGTAAAATTTGCTCTTATTTCCCCGTATTCAATAGAGCACTGCAAGCCATGCAAATCGGATTCCTGAAGTTGTCCGCAATCGTTGCCGTCCTGGCGGTGGCCGGTGGCGCGACCTACTACTATTCCAATCACAAGACGGCGACCGCGTCGATTGCGGCCAACGCAGGCAAGGGCGACAAGGGCGGAAAGGACGTGGCCAAGTCGGGCGATCCGAAGGGCGGACAGGGCAAGGGCGGCGCGGGCAAAGGTGGCGGCAGGCCGGTGCCGGTGGTGCTCGCGACAGTGGAAAAGCGCGACGTCCCGATCACGCTCAACGCCGTGGGCCGGGCAGAGGCGTTTTCCACGGTGTCTTTACGTTCCCGGCTGGATGGCCAGGTGCTGGCGGTGGATATCCAGCCCGGGCAGTTCGTAAAAAAGGGGCAGGCGCTGTTCAGGCTGGATTCCGGTCCGGCGGACGCCCAGTTCCGCCAGGCCCAGGGCAATCTGTTGCGCGACCAGGCGCAACTTGCCAAGGCGAAGGCGGATCTCGATCGTTACTCCGACCTCGCCAGGAAGGGCTTCGTGTCGCCCTCTGCGGTGGACGGTTACCGGTCCGCGGTCGAGGCACTCGAGGGGACGGTCAAGCTCGGTCAGGCGGCGGTGGATTTCGCGAAGCTCCAGTTCGACTTCACCACGGTGCGCGCGCCGATGGACGGTGTTGCCGGCGCGATACTCGTCTTTCCCGGTGGCAACGTGAAGGCGAACGACACGGTGGTGGTGGTGCTCAACCAGATGCAGCCGATCTATGTGA
>CAMBSA010000176.1 GCA_945869935.1 Bordetella parapertussis
ACCGAAGGAGGAGCGTCAGATGGAATATGTCAGAGGAATGTCCCGGGTGCGGGCGGTTGTCGCTTTCGTCGCGATGTTAGTGACAGCGATCTCATTGCCGGCGTTTTCGCAGGAGTGGCCCGCCAAACCGATCCGGATCGTGGTGCCGGTGCCGTCCGGAGCAGGACCCGATGCCGACATGCGGCATATCGGCGCGCGACTCGGGCCGCTGCTCGGGCAAGCGCTGGTGATCGACAACCGGCCGGGCGCAGGCACGCGCATCGCGATCGAGACGGTGGCGAAGTCCGCGCCCGACGGCTACACCTGGCTGGTGGGAACCCCCAGCCTCACCACCGCGCATGCGCTGTATTCGAAGCTGCCCTTCGATGCAAAGCGCGATCTGGTGCCGGTGAGCCTGCTCTCCACCACCGCCTACTCGCTTACCGTGAATGCGCAGGTGCCGGCGCAGACGGTGCAGGCGTTCATTGCGCTCAGCAAGTCCGAGCCGAAGTATTCGAACGTGTCCACGCTCGGCATCGGCACCGTCCCGCATCTGTCGGGCGCCTGGTTCGCGTCGATGACCGGAGCCGACCTGAAGTTCATCCATTACAACTCCAGCGCGCCGTTCAACGATTTGCTTGCGGGGCAGGTCTCGGGAATGTTCGAAGCGCTGCTGCCCTCCATCGGCAACATCCGCGCGGGCAAGCTGCGGGTCCTCGCGATCTCCGGCAAGACCCGGCATCCGCAGATGCCGGACGTCCCGACCTTCGCCGAAGCAGGCTTTGCGTCGTTCGATCCGCTGGTGTGGATCGGTGTACTCGCGCCGGCGGGCACGCCGCCTGCCATCGTGAACCGGATGAGCGCGCTGCTTTCGCAGGTGGCGAAGCTTCCCGAGGTGGTAGCCTACCGCCGCGAACTTGCGAGCGATTCGATCGGCAGTACCCCGGAGGAGTTCGGCGCCTTCCTCGACGCCGAGCGCAACAAGTGGGGCGCGGTCATACAGAAAAGCGGCATCAAGCTCGAATGAACCGTGCCGGCGCAAAGGCGTCCGGCGGTTGACGACGGAGAAACGAATGGATCTCGGAATCACCGGGCGCCGTGCGCTGCTCGCGGCCTCCAGCAGCGGACTGGGCCTTGCCTGCGCCGCCGCGCTCGCGCGCGAGGGTTGCCTCGTCTGGATCAACGGCCGCGATGCCGGACGGCTGGAGAAGGCGCGCGCGCAGATCGAAGCGCAGACCGGAAAGTTGGTGTCCACGGTGGTGGCCGACATCAACACCGACGCGGGCCGCGTCGCGCTGGTGGCGGCCTGCCCGGATGCGGACATCCTCGTCACCAACAACTCCGGACCGCCGCCGGGCAAGCTCGAGGACTGGAACCACGAGGCATGGATGGGCGCGATCGAGGCCAACATGCTCGCGCCGGTGCTGTTGATACGTGCGCTGGTGCCGGGCATGCAGGCGCGGCGCTTCGGGCGCATCGTGAATATTACTTCTGCCATGGTGAAGAGCCCGCGTCCGCACATGGCGCTCTCGACCTCGGCACGCGCCGGGCTTACCGCGTTCAGCAAGTCGCTGTCGCTCGCGGTGGCGGTGGACAACGTCACCATCAACAACCTGTTGCCGGAGCGCATCGACACGCCGCGCCAGCAATTCATGGCCGACAGGATGGTGAAGGAGCAGGGCATCACGGTTGACGAAGCGCGCCGCCAGATTGCGGAATCGATCGCGGCCAAGCGCTTTGGCACGCCCTCCGAATTTGCCGATTCCTGCGCTTTCCTGTGCAGCGCGCAGGCGGGCTTCATCTCCGGCCAGAACCTGCAACTCGACGGCGGCTCCTATCCCGGGCTGATCTGACATGGCAAAAGATCCTTCTGCATTCCGCGCGCACCTTCGCAAATCCGACGACCCGCGCATCGCCGGCATCGAAAAACTGGACGCCTACTCCTGGGCGGAACGCACGCTCGCCAATCCGCGTGCGGCGGCGCTTTTCGGCGAGTGGATGGAGCGCTATCGCACCGAGGACTATCACGGCATCACCACCGACGGCAACGTGATGCCGGGCTTGTTCTCGCTCGCCGACGAGAACGCACCGGTCGCGGCGGTCGCGGAAGCGGCGGACGTGCTGCTGCATCGGGTGAGCGTCGCGCAGCGTGCGTCGCTCTGCCATCCGATCGATGCGCGCGAGTGGCGCGGCTGGATGAATCCCGAGGTGTACATCAACCGCTTCGGACTCAGGCTGGAGGAGGTGGGCCCCGGCGTGCGCGATGCAATCCTCGGCGTGGTGCGGGCGAGCATGAGCGAACTCGGCTTCGAGAAGGCGCGCAACATGATGCGCATCAATAATTTTCTCGGCGAGCTGGTGGGCGCGCCGCGGGTGATGAACGAGTGGAGCTACAACTTCAACCTGTTCGGCACACCGTCCTCGTCCGGTCCCTGGGGCTGGAATCTCTACGGTCATCATCTGTGCGTGAATTGCCTGATGCTCGGGCGGCAGATGGCGATGACGCCGGTGTTCATGGGAGCGGAACCGAACTGCATCGACGCCGGCCCGCTGCAGGGCCTGTCGGTGTTCGACGACCAGGAACGCATGGGGCTCGATCTCATGCGTTCCCTGCCGGCGGGTGTGCAAGGCAGGGCGCAACTGTTCTCGAAAAAGCGCGACTCCGCGATGCCCGCGGGGCGGATCGCGATCGGCGACGAGCTTCACCTTGGTGGCGCCTTTCGCGACAACCGGGTGGTGCCGTACGAGGGCGCCTGCGCGGACGGGTTCGATGCGCCGGTGCGCCGTGCATTGCTCGACCTGATCGCGTCCTACCTGTCGTATCTTCCCGAGGGGCCGTTCGCGGCGCGTATGCAGGAGGCGGAGCGGCATCTCGCCGCCACGCATTTCTGCTGGATCGGCGGCACCGACGACGAGAGCCCGTTCTATTACCGAATCCAGAGTCCGGCGCTGATGATCGAGTTCGACCATCATGCGGGGGTATTTCTCGGCAACTCCGAGCCGGAGAAATTCCATATCCACACGGTGATCCGCACACCCAACGGTAACGACTACGGGATGGCGTGGGTGCGGAGGCATTGCGAACTCGCGCGGGCGGGCGCGCGGCCGGGGTAGATGTAGGCGCCAAGCGCGAGCGTCGCTGCCGCGGCTACTTCGTCGGGCTTCCCTGCATCAGGAACTGCACCAGGTGCCGGATCGCCTGTTCGTCGTGCACGCCGATCGAGGTGAACTCAAGGCCCGCGAGATGGGTGTCGCGTTCCGGACGGATGTTGCGCACTTTGGCGTAGACGCCGGTGGCGTGTTGCCCGAACAGGGGCAAATCGAAGTCGAGGACGATGTCATCGTACCTGTCCAGTTTGCTCCCGATTTCCACGCGCATGCCCTGGTAGCCGAGGTCCAGCACCACGCCCTTGCGAAGGTCTGGCAGGACAATCTTGTCGGCAATGAGCCGATAGCCGACCGGAAAACGGACATCGACCCGCGGACTCCTGCGCTCGTCCTTGCGCGGCACCTTGAGGCCGAGCGAGGGAATCGCGAACACTTCGCGCACGCGCACCGGGTCCTGTTTTCCTTTCACCTGCACATCCAGCGGCTCGGCCGTCTCCAGCAAGCCTGCGCAGAGAGCGAAGGTCGCCTCGCTGATCAGCACCTGTCCGCGCAGGCTGAACGACTCGATGCGCGAGGCGAGACTGACTTCCTGTCCGATGACGGTAAATTCGGAGTGCAGCTTGGAGCCCAGCAGACCCGCCACCACACGCCCGGTGTGGATACCCACGCCCATGTGCAGCGGCGCAAGGCCGCTCGCTGCATTGTCGCTATTGATTTCGTCCATCGCGATCTGCATCTGCACCGCGCAGGTCACCGCGTGGAACGCGTCGTTCTCGCCTTGCTCCAGGGCCCCGAACAGGACCATCACCGAGTCGCCCATGAACTTGTCAATGATCCCGCCGTTGCTCACCGCGATCTCGCACATACGGCCGAGGTAGCGGTTGAGAACGTCGAACACGGTGCTGGCGGGCAATCCCTCCGAATAGGCGGTAAAGCCGCGCAGGTCGGTGAGCAGTATCGTGACCATCCGGCTCGAGTGGCCGTCGGCGCGGTGCGCCGACAGCGTGTCCGCGGAGGCGAGCAGGGCATGCAGGCGGGCGGTGTCCGAGGGGCCGAGCTGCACTCCGGTTATCGTCGCAACGGAGTCCTGTATCGAGCGAACCGCTTCGGGGGAGAGGGGCATTGTTGGGTGGGTTTCCGGTCCCGGTTGTGTGTGGACTCTAACTGATATTCCACGGGGACGGGCTCATCGACAACGCCATGTCCCGGCATGATTGAGCCAAGTTGATGTTATGGAATTTCTGAACAAGGGGGGCATCGCCCCCTTGAATATCCCCCACTCCAGAGGGAGGCTCTGTTCGATTCGTTGCACAATCGGGACTTGATCAGGGCTTCCTTGCATATTCAGACTGGCCCTGTTCCCCAGGCGCGCTTCTCCCGGAGGCCTAAAATCGTGCTGGAAGTCCCCGTTCTGATCATCGGTGCCGGCCCGGTCGGCCTCGGTCTTGCGCTCGACCTCGCCTGCCGCGGCATCGATGCGCGCGTGGTGGACCGCACCGATGGCGTGGTGCGTCATTCCAAGATGGGCGTTGTGTCGGTGCGCTCGATGGAGTTCTGCCGCCAGTGGGGCATCGTCGATCGCGTGCGCAATTGCGGCTTTCCCGAGGACTACGCGCTCAACATGGTGTACTGCACCAGCATGGCGGGGCATCGCATCAGCGTGCGCGAGTATCCGTCCATGCGCGACCAGGCGCTCACGCCCGAGACACCGGAGAAAAAGCAGCGCTGCCCGCAACTCTGGTTCGACCCGATCCTCGCGCAGGCGCTGCGCGAGCGGGGGGCGGAGCGGCTGCGGCATCAATGCGAGTACGTCTCGCACACCGAGCAGACTGAGCATGTGCTCGTGAAACTGCGCGACCTGAAGACGAACGAGGCGTTCGAGGTCCGCGCGCAGTTTCTGGTTGGCTGCGACGGCGCGGGCAGCAGCGTGCGCCGCGCAGTGGGCATCGAGCTGGATGGCGAGCCGGTGCTGAGTTATTCGGTGGGCATCTACATCCGTTCGCCCGGCCTGCTCAAAAAGCACGACAAGGGCAGCGCCGAGCGCTACATCTTCCTCGGCGAAGACGGCGCCTGGGGACAACTCACCGTGGTGGACGGCAGCGAGCTCTGGCGGGTGACGGTGATCGGCTCGAAGGAACGCGTCGAGGCGGCGGATTTCGATGCCGAGGCGTGGACACGCCGCGCGATG
>CAMBSA010000177.1 GCA_945869935.1 Bordetella parapertussis
GTAGGAAATATCGGTGAGCAGAAGCCCGACGATGTAAAGCACGGAACCGATGAATACCATTGAACGCACGATGCCGAAGTCCTGCCTCTGTATGGCCTCGATGGTGTAACTGCCCAGGCCGGGAATCCCGAAGAAGGACTCGGATATCAGGCTGCCCAGGAACAACAGCGGGATCGCAACCACCGAACTCGTCAGGATGGGTATGAGCGCGTTGCGCAGGACGTGTCTGAAAAAGACCGTCGTTTCCGCCAGCCCCTTGGATCTTGCCGTGCGCACGTAGTCCTTCCCCACCTCCTCGAGAAAGATGGTCCGGTACCAGCGCGAACCCGCGCCGATCCCGCCGATCACCCCGATCAGCACCGGCAGCAGCAGGAAGCGGAACGCGTCGCCGCCCCCCGCATATCCCGAAATCGGAACGAGTCGCCACAAATCGGCAACGAGGTACTGCCCACCGATCGTATAAAAGAGCGTCGACACCGACATCATGGCCACGCACAGCACGACACCCCAGAAATCAATATAGGTGGCGCGAAAGAACGCCATCAGGAGCGCGAAACTGATGTAGAGCCCGAGTCCCACGATGAATACCGGCAATGCCAGCGCGAGGCTCGGCCACATGCGACGACCGATTTCATGGGCGATATCGCGGCCATCGTCAGCGTAACCGAAATTGAATCGAAACATTTCCACCGATTTGGTGAAAAAGATCGTGTTCGTGACCGCCGCCGTTCCACGCCCCGCATTGTCAAATAAAAGCGGCTTGTCATAGCCGTGATCGGTCTTCCATTTGGCAATGGCCTCGGGCGTTACGCGTTTCGCCCCCAATTGCATGCGCGCCATGTCATCGGGTGTATTCACCTTGAAGAACAACCAGAACGTCACCAGGTTGACGCCCACCAATATAAGTAGCGCATAGAACATCCGGCGCGTGATATAGGCAATCATGTGCGCTGAACCACGGGTTCTCCTGCGCCGGCAATTCCCGGGCGCCGGTCACGTTTGCGCCAGCTTCGAACCGCGGGCAGGCTACCTGCAACGAACAGCAGAAAAAGCGCGACGGCGGGCCAGATTTCCGGCTGGTTCCAGTTGCTCCTGCTCGATTCGCGCATCGTCGGATCCAGGCGGTAGAACTTCAGTCCGTTGCGCGCCATCTGGTTCGGCTTCACATTGGTAAGCCACGCGTGATAAAGACCATAATCCTTGGGATGGAATCCCCATACCCACGGAGCGTCCTCGCGCAGGATACTCACCATGCGATCGATGATGGACTGCCGCTCCGGGCCGTTATCCATGTTTTTCATCTGATCGAACAGGCGGTCGAACTCGGCATTCTGATAATTGGCCTTGTTCTCCCCCTCGGACAGCGCGGCTGAATTCGGACCGTACAACAAAAACAGGAAATTTTCGGGATCCGGATAGTCGGCGTTCCAGCCGAGGAAGAACATCTGCGTGTTTCCCTTCCGCACCTTCTCCTGCAGGCGATTCCAGTCAGTGGCGCGAATTTCAAGTTGAATGTCGATCTTGGCAAATTGCTTGCGGTACCAGTCAAGCCGGTTCTTATCGCCCGGTCCGGTGGCGGTGGTGTCGAGATACAGCACCAGGGGCTGGCCGGTCTTCGCGTCACGCCCCCCCGGATATCCGGCATCAGCGAGCAATTTTTTCGCAACGGAAATGGCCCTGCGTTGCACCCCAGAATCGCGCGCCTCAAACACAACGGGATTGACGTTTTCGACCCCGCTGCGAAAACCGAATATGCCCGGGGGAATCGGGCCCTGACCCGCAATTCCCCGTCCATTGGCAAAAATGGAAATATATTCGTCGAAATCCACGGCGATCGAGATGGCGTGTCGAAGTCTTTTCTGCCTGTCCCGCTGCGAAAGGTCTCCCCCTCCGCCGACAACCGGGTCGCGCCAGTTGAAAGAGAGGTAATAGCTGGAGGTGGCCACCGAAGTCCGCAATCGAATGCCGCGCTGTTCCATTTCCGCCGACAGGGCGGTATTCCCCTCGGGCCCCATCCTGACTGCACTGTCGAAATTGTCGCTGGATATCCCGGATTGATCGTAATACCCCTGCAGGAACTTGTTCCAGTAGGGGATGCTTTCCTTTTCCCGCGAATAAACGACCTTGTCGATGAAGGGACCGACCTTGCCCGCATCGACAAGCAGGCCCGCCTCGGCATCTCCCGCCTCGCCGTCCGCCGGGTAGGCTTCGCCCCGGAAATTGGGGTTGCGATCCAGGACCATTCTCGAGTTCGGATCATTCTCGGTCATCATGTAGGGTCCCGTGCCGACCGGGAACCAGTCCAGGGTGAGATTGTGTTCGGCCATTCCCGGCTGGGCGTAGAAACGATCCGCCTCGGGAGGCACGGGAGCAAAAAACGGCATGGCTAGCCAGTACAGGAATTGCGGATACTTTCCCTTGATGCGAATCTGATAGGTGTAGCGGTCCACCGCCTTGACGCCGGAAATGTCATGGCGTTCAAGGTCGAGGAAAGGCATTTCACCGCCGCGCAGACGGCCTGCCTGAAGCTGTCGCTCTTCAGCGGCGAGTTGCGCGGCAAATTCACGCAATCCCACGATGTATTCACTCATCAGCCCGAGAATCGGCGAGTGCACCCGGGGATGGGCAAGGCGCTTGATCTGATAAACGTAGTCGGCCGCGGTGAGCTCGCGGCTCGCGGCGTGGGCAAAATCGCCGAGGCGGTACTTGTCGCGCAATTCGGCACGCGGGAGATCGAGGTACCTGTGCCGGCCCGCATCGTCCCTGGCGAACGCCGGATGCGGAGCGTAAAGTATGCCCTGGCGAATGTGAATTTCGTACAGGCTGTAAGCGACATCCCTTGCATTCGTGCGCGCCGGTAATTCCCTGCCCCGCGCGTCATAGAAACGGGGCCTGGGCATTTCCGCTGCCGTCGCCGTGGTCAGTTCGTAGGGACGCCTGAGATAGTGATACTGGACTGGCGGCTCGTACACCTGCGATATGAGATCGTACTCGTCCGATGCGTACGATTGGGCCGGATCAAGGTGCTTGGGACGATCGGCGAACGCTGAATAGAGAATCGTCTTCCCGTGTTCTGCTGCCGGATAGGGATCATTCCAAACCTGCCGGCAACCCGTGAGCAAGGTGAGGATGAGCAGCAGCATCGCTGTCAACACGGCGAAAACACCACGTTCTGCGCGGCAAGAGTACGTCATGGGGTCGAGTGTAGCGAAAAACCGCTGTCTTGCCTTACCGCGATAGGCCGGTCATCCGGCCGCGTTCAAACGGCTATACAGCCTGCGCGGTGCCACAACAATGTTGTACAGATCCGATTCAATTCACCTCGGCATCCTTGCCAGCAAACGCATCTTCATCACCGCCCTTGTCGGCAATGCGGCGGCACTCTAGCTATCCGACCAGGCCGGCGGAAGCACCAGCGAAATAACGTCTGTGGACGGCGGATTCAACACCGTCGCGGGCGGAATGGTGTAACCTTCGCACAGCAGTCGATCTCCGCCACGGCGGTGAAGGTCGGAACAACGGCTCTCCGGGAGCGGCTCACTTCCGACAGAACCGCAGCGTTAAGGATCGACCCTACTGTGCCTTCTTGTCCAGCAGCGCTTCATTGATTTTCACCGTGGCTTCGCCGCGAAGGCCCGAAATGAAGGCACGAAAATCCTGGGCGCCGTAAAGCCGCGCCAGTTCCGACTGCATGTTCTTGTCACGATTGTCATCCCCGGGGGCGGCCACCACCCTGCCGACTCGGTAAATAGAATAGCCGCCGGCCGTATCCACTCCGACATACGCCGGGAGTTTCGATACATCGGCGCGAAATACCACGTTCGCGTTGTCCGGCGTCAGGCCCAGGGTGTTCTCCCGACTGAGCATTTTGGGCGTGGAGAATTTCAGTGAACCCGCCTCGGCCTTTCTCAGGGACTCAAGCCGTACGGCACCATCCTTGCGCGCAAGGTTTGCAGCCTCGCGCTCCGTAAACTGCTTGATGACCTCGGCGCGGACCTCCTCCAAGGGGCGCAGCGCGGCGGCGCGATGCTCGATGACGCGGGCGGCCACCAGTGTCCCGGGGGCGACCTCCACCACCTCGGTATTGCGACGATTCCTGACCACGTCATCCGAAAACAGCGCCACCAGCATTTTCGGACTATTCAACTGCTTGACCGGGGTCGAATTGCGCATGGTCCATCCGCCCTGCTGTACGGACACCTTGAATTTTTCAGCCGCAGGCTTGAGCGAGTCGGACTGTTCATAAACGAGATTGCTGAAAGCTTCCGACGCCTCGGCAAAGCGACGTCCCGCGTTCTGTCGCCGCAATTCGGCCTCGATTTCCGGACGAACCTCTTCCAGCGACTTCACTTTCGCAGCCTTGATCCCCGTGAGCCTGATGATATGCACACCGAATTCCGACTCAACGGGACCGCGCACTTCGTTGATGTTCATTGAAAACACCGCGTCTTCGAAGGGCATCACCATCATGCCCCGGGAGAAAAGTCCCAGATCCCCGCCCTTCGTTCCGGACGCAGGATCATCGGAGTTTTTTCTGGCGAGTTCGGCAAAACTGCCTGGAGCCTTGCGAATATCATCCAGCAGCTTCGCCGCCTTTTCCCGGGATTTGACCTTGTCTGCCTCGCCCGCTCCGAGCTTGAATGCCACGAGTATGTGGCTCGCCTGACGCTGTTCGGGCTGGCCGAGTTTGGCCTGATTCTGTTCGTAAACTTTCTTCACGTCATTAAGGGCGATCACTTCGGTCGCCGCGAGGCTCTCCGCGCTAAGAACGACGTACTCCACGCGGACCTGTTCCGGGACGTTGAATGACTGGCTGTTGGAATCGTAGAACGCCTTAATGGCGTCCGCAGTGACCGTGACCTTCGATTGATACTGGCTCGCCGTCAGCGCGAACTCGCTCACCTCGCGCTGTTCCGCGCGAGCGGCCGCGATGCGTGCAGCCACCGTGCGCGAGGATATTCCGGCCTCGGATATCGCCGCCGCGAGTTGCTGCGTCATCAAATCACGGCGCAGGGAATTATCGAACGCAGTGGGAGAAAACCCCTCTGCGACCAGCGCCGCCTCATATCGGACCCTGGAAAACTTGCCTGCGTCCTGAAATGCCGGGATGGATGCAATGACCTCGCGCAGTTGATCGTCACTGACGTAGAACCTGGCGTCTACCGCGTGCTGTGTTACGAGGCGCTGGGAAATCATGCTGTCCAGTATGTCGCGCCGCATCTTCGGCGAGTCCAGGAAGGACGGATCCACCTTGCCGCCGAGCATTGACCG
>CAMBSA010000178.1 GCA_945869935.1 Bordetella parapertussis
TGGTGCGTGCGATTGCGCCTGGCAGTCGTGCTCAGCGTTCGGCGGCGGCGCCCACGCGCTGCTTTCGCACCATCGGCCGCGGCGCGAGTTCCGCGCTCGATGCCTTGATCGCGTCCACCAGCGCGCGGCCCGCGGGTGAGAGCGATGCTCTCGCGCGATAGGTCAGGCCCACCGAGCGCGACCAGTCCGGACCGCCGACGTTGAGCGCCGCGAGCTGCCCGGCCTTTTCCTCCCAGTGCATCATCTCGCGCGGCATGAAGGTGAGGAAGTCGGTCTGCATCACCAGTGACTTGATGAGCGAGGCGGAGGTCGATTCGATTTCCGCCGCCACCGGTTCCAGCCCCGCCGCGACGAACAGGTCATCCAGCGCCCTACGTTCGAGTTCCTGCCGGCGCGCGAGTATCCACGGATACGCGGCGAGTTCCTTCGCCTCGATCGGGCGCTTGCGCGCAAGCGGATGCCCGCCGCGTGCTGCCACGCAGCCCGAGTCGGTGTACAGGCTCTCGTGCACCAGGTCCGGGTCGGCGGAATAGCCCGGCACCGAGGACAGCGCGAACTCCGCCTCGCCCTGGCGCACCATCGGCATCAGCGCCTCGTTCAGGCCGTAGAGCACCGTGATCCGGATGTCCGGGTGTTTCTTCCGCAGGCGGGTGATTGCCAGCGGCAGCAGGCGCGCCGACTCGCTCGGCCCGCAGCCGAGTACCACGTGGCCGCGGCGCACGCCGCGCAGCGCGTCGATCGCGCTCTCGGCATGGTGCAGTTCGGCGGAAATCACCTTGGCGTGCTCCACCAGCGCCACGCCAAAGGCGGTGGGGGTGATGCCGAAACGCCCGCGCTCCATCAGCTTCACGCCAAAGCGCTTTTCCAGCCGCTGGATGCTCTTGGTGAGCGCCGGCTGGGACAGGTTGAGCTCGGCGGCGGCGAGTGTCAGGTTGCCGTGGCGGACGGCGGCGAGGAAATGCTGGATCTGGCGGATGTCCATGGTTTATTGGTTTATTGCAAACCCGTCCCCGGTTCATTCATAAGGAGCCACTGAACAAGGGGGCTACGCCCCCTCGTAACTCCCCCATCTCAGAGGGAACGCTGAAACTTCAAGCCTCGAAATTGGACTTGATCAGCAATTCCATAACTTATGGTAATTGAAAAATCCCGATTAGGTTATTGAAAGCCGCAAGCTCTTCGGCTTATCGTGCGGTTCGCTGTTTTTTCTCCCAAGGAGATCCCCATGCTGCATGAGCGCATTCCCAACCTCGCCAAGCTGGTCGAACCCGACCGGGTACACCGGCTGTGCTACACCGACCAGGACATCTTCGATCTCGAGATCAAGAACATCTTCGAGAAGACCTGGCAGTACTGCGGGCACGACACGCAGATCCCCAAGGCCGGGGATTTCTTCACCTTCCAGATCGGCCGCCAGCCGATGGTGATGGTGCGTGCCGAGGACGGAAAGATCCATGTCCTCTACAACCGCTGCGCCCACCGCGGGGTGCAGGTCTGCGGCAGCCGCAAGGGCCACGCCGAAGGCGCGCTGACCTGCCCGTACCACTCGTGGCGCTTTCATTTCGACGGCACGCTGGAGTCGGTGCCGCTGGAGAAGGGCTACCGCGACACCAATTTCAAGAAGAACGACCCGGCGTTTTCTATGACGCCGGCGGCATCGGTGGACATCTATCGCGGCTTCGTGTTTGCCAAACTCGACCCGAGCGGCCCGTCGCTTGAGGAGTGGATGGGGCCGGCGAAGATCGCGATCGACGACATGTGCGACCGCTCGCCGGTCGGGCGGGTGGAGGTGGTGCAGCCCTACAACCGGGTGATCCAGCGCTCCAACTGGAAGTTCTTCATGGAGAACCAGATCGACACGGTTCACCCCTCGGTGACCCACATGGCCGTGGGGCAGTCGGCGGCCGAACTCGAGCGCAAGATCGACCGCGAAACCGGCGAGCACCCCTTGCATTACCACTACCTCTCGGCGTTCACCACGCCGTTCGAGAAGTGGGACACGTTGATCAACACCGGCTATCCCTACGGCCACATTGTGTTCAGCGGCTACATGGGCCTGCGTCCGACCGACCCCGACACCCGTGCGCACGAAGCGGTGCTCACCAAGGCCTACGGCCGCGACAAGATGGAGGAATACCTCTCGCGCAACATCCACCATGTGCTGCTCTATCCCGGCGTGTCGATCCAGTCGCCGCTGCAGCAGCTGCGGGTGCTGCGTCCGCTTGCGCCCAACCGCACGCTCTCCGAGATCTGGCACTTCCGCCTGGTCGGTGCGCCGGAGGCGATCTATCGCCGCGCGCTCTGGTACTACAACCTGGTGAATTCGCCGGCGACGATGATCAACGCCGATGATCTGGAGAACTGGCAGCGCGGCCAGAAGGGCCTGGAAGGAAGCGGCAACGACTGGGTGAGCTTCCACCGCGACTACGGCCGGGATACCGACGACGGCAGCGTGATCACGACCAACAACGGTTGCTCGGAGGCGCCGATGCGCTCGCAGTTCCGGGCCTGGGTGAAATTCATGACGGCGGAGAAATAAACCATGGCCACGAAAAAGAAAGTTGCGAAGAAAAAAGCACCGGTGAAGAAGTTGCCCGTGAAAAAAACGCCGGCAAAAAAAGCGCCGGCGAAAAAGTCCGCCCCCGCGAAAAAATCGGCAGCGGTAAAAAGCGCGGCGAAAAGCACGGCGAAGAAGGCCGTCGCAGCGCGCCCCCAGGCGGGCGCGCTGCAGCACGAAGTCGAACAGTTTCTCTACGGGCAGTCCGAAATTCTCGACACAAAGCAGTGGCAGGCCTATATCGATCTGTTCACCGCCGACGGCGTGTACTGGGCGCCGGTCGATCCTGCCCACACGCACTGGGACGGCATGCCCGCGATCTTCATCGAGGACCACGACCTGATGACGGTGCGCATGAAGCGCGTAAAGCACCCCAACGCCTGGTCGCAGCAGGCCGAGTGGTGCACCAGCCACCTGGTCTCGAACGTGGTGATCGAGAAGGTGGACGCCAACGGCGACATCCATGTGCGCTCGCGTTTTTACATGAGCGAGCTGCGCCGTGATGATCTTCGGCACTTCTCCGGCACCTACCGCCATCATCTCAAGCGCACGCGGGAGGGCCTGAAGATCAAGCTGCAGCGCACCGACCTGATGAACGCGCAGGCGCCGTTCGAGTACGTGCTGCAGATCTGGGTCTGACCCCGGAGCGAGAACACGGAGGGGCATGCCCCTCCGTTTTTTTTCCCTGAATCGCAACAGACAGACGCATCAAGCAGGAACGCCGAGCAGCAAGCATTCATTTCCACCCGTCACACGCGAACCGCAGGAGGTTTCAGTCCATGATCAAGCAGAAACCCGCGAATCTCGAACAACTGGTCGAACCGGACCGTGTCCACCGGCTCTGCTACACCGACCAGGAAATATTCGACCTCGAAATGAAGAACATCTTCGAGAAGACCTGGGTCTACGCAGGCCACGAGTCGCAGGTTCCCAAGCCGGGCGACTACTGGACCTTCGACATCGGCCGCCAGCCGATGGTGCTGATCCGCGACAAGAAGAACAAGGTCCACGTCCTCTACAACCGCTGCCCGCACCGCGGCATCAAGCTCTGCGCCAACATCCACGGCAACGCCGGCGACGCCTTCCACTGCTCGTATCACGGCTGGCGTTTCGACCTCGACGGCAAGCTCGATTCGATCCCGCATCTCAAGGGCTACGACGGGACCCGGCTCTCGCTCGACAACCCCGAGTTCAGCATGCTCCCCGCGCCGCGGATGGAGTCCTACCGCGGCTTCGTGTTCGCAAGCCTCGCCCGCACCGGCCAGTCGCTGCCCGACTGGCTCGGACCGTCGAAGGCGGGGTTCGACGACATGTGCGACCGCGCCCCCGACGGCGAGGTCGAGGTGGTGCCCAACTGCTATCGCGTGATCCAGCAGTCGAACTGGAAGTTCTTCATGGAAAACCAGCTCGACGTCTCGCACCCGATGGTGACGCACGAATCCACCGGCCGCGCCGCGCTCGAAGTCGAGGAAAAAATCTTCAAACGCACCGGCGAGCGGCCGATGAATTACCACATGCTCTCCGCGTTCACCTGGCCGACGCAGCGCTGGAACGAACTGCTGCAGACCGCCAACTACCCGAACGGCCATTCGGTGCTCGGCGGCTACATGGCGCTGCGGCCGAAGGATCCCGATTCGATTGCGTACGAGCGAGCGCTCACGGCAAAAGTGGGCGAGAAGCGGATGAACGAGATCCTCTCGGTAAACATCCACCACGTCATCTACTACCCCTGCCTGTCGGTGCAGTCGCCGCTGCAGCAGCTGCGCTGCCTGCGGCCCGTGTCGCCGGGGCGCACGCTGTCGGAAATCTGGCACTTCCGCCTCAAGGGCGCGCCCGAGGCGATCTACCAGCGCTCGCTCTGGTACTACAACCTGGTGAATTCGCCCTCGACCATGGTGAATGCGGATGACCTCGAGAACTGGAATCGCATCCAGCGCGGCCTGCAGGCGGAAGAAATGGAATGGTTGTCCTTTCACCGCAACTACGGGCAGGACACGATCGATGGCGATGTGATCCGCACCCGCGAGGGACTGAGCGAAGCGCCGCTTCGCAACCAGTTCCGCGCGTGGAAAAAGTACATGACGGCGTAAGGGGAGACTCCGACCATGGCAAGCAAGACAAAAGCAAAGAAGTCGGTGAAAAAGGCCGCGGCGAAGAAGGTGCCGCCGAAACGCGCGGTGGCAAAGAAGGCGCCGCTGAAAAAGGCGGCAGGCAAGGCGGTGGTGGCGAAAGCCGCGCCGCGTGCCAATCCCTTGGCGGACCTGCTTCTGCAGCGCGAGGTGGAGCAGTTCCTGTACCGCCAGTCGGCGATGCTCGACAACAAGCGCTGGCAGGACTACATCGACCTCTTTTCCGAGGACGGCCTCTACTGGATGCCGCCGGCGGCGCACTACACCACCTGGATAGGCCAGCCCGCGATATTCGTCGAGGACCCGGACTTCATGACGGTGCGCATGAAGCGCATCCAGCATCCCCGCGCCTGGTCGCAGGTGGCGGAGTGGGCGACTAATCACGTGGTATCGAACGTCGAAATCGAAAAGGTCGATGCCAACGGCGACATCCACGTGCTGTCGCGCTTTCACATGATGGAGCTGCGCCGCGACGACCTGCGCCATTTCGGCGGCACCTACCGCCACCACCTGAAGCGCACCGCAAAAGGCCTTCGCATCAAGCTGCAGCGCGTGGACATGTTCAATTCCGAGGCGCCGTAC
>CAMBSA010000179.1 GCA_945869935.1 Bordetella parapertussis
CTCAAGAAGCCGCACGATTTCTCGACGAGCGTTCCGACGCCCTGTTTATCGATGTGCGTAGCGAGATGGAATATCTGTTCGTGGGTCATCCGGTAGGTGCACTTCATGTTCCATGGAACGAAGGCCCCGACTGGGCGATCAATCCGGACTTCGTACCGCAGGTGATGCGTCTCGCCGGGACAGACCCGCTACTGAGGCCGCTGGTGCTGATTTGCCGGAGCGGCAACCGCTCGATCGACGGGGGCGATGCACTAGAAAAGGCGGGCTTTCGAAGCATCTATAACGTGCTTAACGGTTTCGAGGGTGACCTGGACGAAAGCAATCACCGCAATTGCGTGAATGGTTGGCGACGGGAAGGCCTGCCTTGGGAGCAGTGCTAAGGCGTTCAAGCGCGCCCGCATAGCGATGGCCAGCAGCCTTCCTCCGTTTTCGGCAGCGCTATTGGTCTGGTCGTTCGGCGCAACTCTCTATCTGGTAGGTTTTTTCCAGAGAGTTGCGCCTGCGGTCATCACCACCGAACTCATGGGGGAGTTCGGACTTACCGCTGCTGCACTTGGCAATCTGTCTGCCTTGTATTTCTATACCTATGTGGCAATGCAGATCCCCACCGGGGTTCTGGTTGACCATTTCGGCCCGCGACGCGTGCTTACCGCGGGTGCGGCTCTTGCCTGTCTCGCCACCCTGCTCTTCTCCCTCTCGTCGAGCTTTGGTCTCGTTGCGACCGGACGTCTCGCGATCGGCGCGTCAGTCGCCGTTGCGTTCGTATCGATGCTCAAGCTTGCGGCGCATTGGGCGTCCCCGTCCCGATTCGCGATGCTGTCGGGACTGGCGCTCGCATGCGGCGTCATCGGCGGAGTAACAGCCGGTGTTCCCCTGCGGCTTGCCGTCGATGGTTTCGGTTGGCGCAATGTGATGCTTGGGGTTGGGATCGCCACAGGAGTCCTTTCGGTCTTCACATGGTGGGTTGTCCGCGATGATCCCCGCGAGCGCGGATATTCGGGATTTGCCGAAGGAAACTCAGGTTCACGTCCCGCGCATACGATGCTTGGTGGCATTCGTGAAGTGCTGCGTTATCCGAATGTCTGGTTCTCGTTTATTGCCTGCGGAGCCATTACTGGCCCCGTCCTTGCGTTCGGCGGCCTTTGGGGTGTGCCGTTTCTGGTCACCCACTACGGGATGTCCACGGCAAACGCGGCCTTTGTGACGTCGGTATTACTTGTCGCGTGGGCTGTGGGAGGGCCGATTGCCGGCGCTCTGTCGGATCGGTTGCAACAACGCAAAGCACCGATCGCCGTCGGCGGAATCGTCGCGACGATACTCTGGTGCGTCGTCATCTGGGTGCCCGGGCTTCCCTATCCCGTACTACTTGCGGTGCTCGCGCTGATCGGTTTTTCGTCTGCCGTGATCATCATCGGCTTCGCGTTCGCGAAAGAGTCGGCTCCTGCGACATTGGCGGGTACGGCATCCGGTATCGCCAACATGGGAAACATGCTGGGCGGAATGGTCATGCAGCCTGTGATCGGAGAAATACTCGATGCCAGCTGGTCAGGCTCCGTCGATCATAGTGTGCGGATATATGAGCTTACCGCGTACCAGGCAGGATTCGGATTCATGCTCGTGTGGCTTGCGCTTGGAACCGTCGCAGTGTTCTTCTCAAGGGAAACCCGTTGCCAGCAGATCGCCTAGGGAGCCACTGAACAAGGGGGCATCGCCCCCTTGTATATCCCCTACTCCAGAGGGATGCTCTGTTCGATTCGTTGCACAATTAGGACTTGATCAGAGCTTCCCTGGAAGTCGGCAGCAACACGCTGCGCTCCGTTCAAACTGTCAGAAGCCGGGCTCTAGCGACTTTGCTTCGGATACGCCACCGGGTTCGTCGCCGGTAACAGGCACTTCGGGGTCTGCTTCATACCTTCAGCAACGCGGGCAGCCAGTTGGCAAGGCCCGGGACCGCGATCAACAACCCGATGAGGACAAAATCCGCTGCGAGGAACGGCAGCGTGCCCATGTATATACGCGCAACCGGAATTTCGGGATGCTGTGCCTGGATCACAAATACCGTCATTCCGGTCGGGGGACTTATCAGGCCGATTGTGCACATGACGGTAACGAAAATTCCGAACCACACACCGTCATATCCAATGCCCGTGATCAGCGGCAGCGTCACCGGAACGGTTATCAGTATCGTGCTTACTTCATCGAGAAACGTTCCAAGCAGGAAATACAGCGCGATCACCGCGAAAAGAATCCATCCGGGCCCCACGCCGGACTGCTGGACCATACGGGCAAGCTCGTTCGGAAACTGGGTGAGAACAATAAACCGGGAAAAAATGAATGCTCCCACGATAACGAAGAAAATCGAGGCGGTGGTGTATGCCGTCTCGAGAAGTGCATCGACAAGCCCGCGCAACGTCATCGCACCGGTCGCGAATGCGATGATGATTGCGGCAAACGCCGCTACCGCGGCCGCCTCGGTCGGGGAGAACCATCCAAGATAGATTCCGAACACCGCAAAGAAAAACAGGATGCCGAGTTTCCAGATCCCGACCGCGGCGCGAAGGCGCGCCGCCAGTGGAACCGCCGGAACGCGGGGGATCCATTTCGGGCGCCACCACGCCACAAGCCAGACCGTTATCACGTACATCGCTGCCAGAATGAAACCGGGGAGGAATGCCGCTGCGTAAAGTTTTGGCAGCGACTGCTCGGCAACGATCGCATAGATTGCAAGCAAAACCGACGGCGGAATCAAAACGTCAAGCGTGCCTGCGGATGCCACCGCCCCGGCTGCAAAGGCCGGGTCATAGCCGTGTTTGCGCATCTCCGGGATTGCGACCTTCGAAAAGGTTGCCGCAGTGGCGATTGAAGACCCGCAGATAGCACCGAACAATGCGCAAGAGCCGATGGTTGCATTGGCAAGAGCCCCGCGTACGCCGGAGAACAGCGCGTTGCAGGCCTGAAACAGTTCGGTAGCCATGTTCGCCCTTGAGGCCACTGCGCCCATGAGGATGAACAGCGGGATTACCGAAAACGAATACGCACTGGCGAGTTCGAACGGTACGGTACCGGCCATCTTCAATGCCTTGCCCCAGCCGTCCAGTGCCGCATATCCCGCAAGGCCGGCCGCGGCGAGCGAAATCGCGATCGGAACACGCGCAAAGATAAGTAACAGGAGAAACAGCACGCCGAGCGCACCAATCAGGGCAACGCTCATTGGTTGGTATTCCTGGTACGCTGAAACAGCATGCCAAGCGCCGCGATTGCCGACAGGATCAGGCCGGCAAGAACCGGGATCCAGTAAAGAATTTTCGGAAGCGACAAATCGGATGTAACGTCGCCAAAAGCCAACGTATCCTTGGCAGCAAGCCATCCCTGTGTCGCCATGATTCCCAGTAAAAACAGCGAAACGGCGAGAGCAATCCTCTTGAGCACGGGAACTGACCGCGGTGCGATCGGGTCGATAAGATCCACCACGATGTTTTCTTCCCGGAGGAACACCGCGGGTAGAGCAAGGAAAAAACTCGCCGCCAGCAACAGCTCGATGATTTCAAGGGCTCCACGGATAGGCGTGTTTGAGGCCGCACGCAGCACGACGTCGGCGACTGTAAGCAGCATCATCGCTGTAATAAAAAAACTCGCTACCCAGCCGCACAAAGACGCAAAAATGGTGCGCCAGTTTTTCATCGGTCCGCGACGAGGCTTGCAGAGACACGCGCAGCCGACCTCGGCGGCTGCGCGGTGGCACTCGTCTCAGTGTCAGACGTGATCTGAAAGTGTGCCAGCGCGCTGCCAATCCGCGGGGTCAAGGCTGTCAGTTCCAAAAGCTCTTTGAATTTCTGGAATGCTTCTCGGCGAGTGCACGCATCATCGTATAGACCGCCCGGGCAGGGAGTTTCTTCTCTTCAAGTTCCTTGATCTTGGCTTCCGACACTTGGTCACCGATCTGGCGCACCTTCGCGGAGTCTGCAGCCGAAAGTCTGAGGGCGTCGCCACCACCGTCGATCAGGGCCTTTTTCCCGGGAACGTCGAGGGAGTCCCATGCTTCGCCGACTTCTTTTTCCTTCCCGGTGGTGGTGTCCATGACAAGCTTCTTCAGGTCGGACGGAAGCTTGTTCCAGAAATCCTCGTTCATCGCCACGCCGAAACTTCCGACGTAGGAATACAGCTCGGTCGTGTGCTTGACGATGCCACCGAGCTTGAACGCGATGCCGGCGCCGCCGTAATCAATGAAGGTTCCGTCGATGGTTCCCTTCTGCAGCTGCTCGGAAATTTCAGTGGGCGGGACACCCACCGGCGTTGCGCCGAGCGCGGCGACGAAATCACGCACGGTCGGAGAAACGAATCGCAAGCGCATACCCTTGAAATCATCCAGCGTACGGATCGGCTTTTTCGTCGTGTGCACATTGCCTGGCTGGTGCGTGAGGAGCATCAGCAGCTTCACGCCCCGGTGTTCCGCATCAAGATACTTCGACCTCAGCTCGGGATCGTTCAGTACCTTGGTGCCGATTTCAGAACTGCCGACCATGAAAGGCAGGTTGATGAGCTCGGTGAGCGGAAAGCGTCCCGGAGTGCTTCCGTGAAGAAACCAGGACGCATCCGACCTTCCGGTGCGCGCGAAGTCGTATTCCTGCGCCACGGGCCCCATCTGCGAAGCCGGAAACCTCTTGACCGTGATTCGGCCTCCCGACCCCTTTTCCAACTGTTCGGACCACTTGATCAGCCATTGCGACATCGCATGCTGATCGCCGACGAAGTACGACAGTTTCATTTCGAATTTCTGCTGCGCGATCGCGCCGACCGAGAAAAGTGCAAGCGCGGCTGCTCCGATAATCGAACGGATTGTCTTCATTGCATCGACTCCTCTTTCGTGGGTGATTTCAACGGCATTTTGGCCAGCCACTGATTGATGACCTCCGGGTCATCGAAGAGCGTCTCAAGCTCGGTGCGCGCCTCTTCCTCTGTCTGAAGCGCGGACGGCACCACGCCAAGATGCGCCGGAGCGCGGCTTGTCGCGATCTCGAGTCGTATGCCATTCGGATCATAGAAATAAGCTGACCAGAAACGCCCACCGAGCGATACGGGGCCGATCACGTTGATGCCGCAGGACTTCACGTGCTCGATCACCTTGTCAAATCTGTCCATCGGGACATGAAACGCGATGTGCTGCATACCACCGGGAAGGTCGCGATTTTGCCTGGCCAGTCCCTTGGGGTATTCGAAGAACGCGAGCAGCTCGTCGTTGCCCATGTTGAAGAAGTAGTGGCGCA
>CAMBSA010000180.1 GCA_945869935.1 Bordetella parapertussis
GACGCTTCCAGGAATATAGCGGACCACGACCGCCGGACCGCCCTTCTGGCGAAAGGCGCTAATCCGAAAGCTCCCAATGCCCTGCATCGGATACGCGGTGTTCAGCTCCAGCGTTTCCTCAAACTCCTTCTTCTGCCGGTCGTTAAGGACTTCGTAGAGCAAGGTGATGATGGTCGCCGAGTCCATGACCTGCTGGTTGACCGGGACCGCGGTACCGTTGATTTTTATATTTATCGGTGCCCCTACCGAGACAAAAAGGTCCGAAGCCTTTTTTTCGGCCATCAGCTGGAATAACCGCTTCATTGCCGACATTGCCGCCTCCTAGCCCAACAATACTGTCATTGCAAATCAGAATCAGTCACCACGCAGCAATTCGTTGATGCTCGTCTTCGCGCGCGTTTTCGCATCAACCTTCTTTACAATGACTGCACAATACAAGCTGTATTTGCCATCGGACGAGGGAAGGTTTCCTGGAACCACCACCGATCCGGCCGGAACCCGGCCGTACAGGATCTGCCCGGTCGCCCGGTCGTAGATGCGAGTGCTTGCGCCGAGAAATACCCCCATCGAAAGAACACTATTTTCTTCGACGATTACGCCTTCCACCACCTCTGACCGCGCGCCGATGAAACAGTTGTCCTCGATTATCGTCGGATTGGCCTGAAGGGGCTCCAGAACCCCACCAATTCCAACCCCGCCGGAGAGGTGGACATTCTTGCCAATCTGGGCGCATGACCCCACGGTGGCCCAAGTGTCCACCATGGTGCCTTCATCGACAAAGGCACCGATATTGACGTACGAAGGCATCAGTACAACGTTTTTTGCGACAAACGCACCGCGTCGCGCCACCGCTGGAGGAACGACCCGATAGCCTCCGGTGGCAAAATCCGACGGCGTATAGGCAGCGAATTTTGTAGGAACCTTGTCGTAGTACTTCGTGCAACCGCCGTCCATAACCGCATTGTCGTTAAGCCGGAAAGAAAGAAGGACAGCCTTCTTGATCCACTGGTGTGTCACCCATTCACCACCTTTTTTTTCGGCGACTCTAAGGTCGCCGCGATCGAGGCGGGCTATCACGCTCTCGACCGCGTCGCGGACCGACTGATCCGCACTCGATGCTGAAATGCTTGTACGATTTTCCCAGGCTTGGTCGATGATTTTTTGCATGGTCTGGCTTGCCGTCAGTTGAGTTGAGATGCGAATTCCATGATCCGCCTGCATCCCTCGACGCACTCCGCTAGTGGCGAAACAAGGGCGATACGGATAAAGCCACGTCCCGGGTTGCCCCCATGTGCTTCACGCGCAAGGAAGCTACCAGGCAACACCGTCACATTATAGGCGGCGTACAAGTTGCGGGCGAAGGCAGCGTCGTCTCCAGGTGTTTTTATCCAAAGGTAGAACCCCCCATCCGGCATACTGGTTTCCAATGGACGTGAAAACAGTGGAAACACCGCGCGGTATTTCTCCGCGTAAAGCAATCTGTTGGCACGAACGTGCTCTTCGTCGCTCCAGGCGGCGACGGATGCGGACTGAACGGCCGGATTCATTGCACTACCGTGATATGTGCGGTAAAGCAGGAAAGCCTTCATGATCTCAGCATCACCGGCGACGAAGCCCGACCGCATGCCGGGTGCATTGGATCGCTTGGAAAGACTTGAAAATACAATCAGCCGCCGATAATCCTGGAGTCCCAGGAGGGTCGCAGCTTCGAGTGCTCCGAGTGGAGGCTTAGTTTCATCGGGATATAGCTCGGAATAGCACTCGTCGGCTGCGATCACGAATCCATGACGCTCGGAAAGCTCGAAGAGAACTTTCCATTCATCTAGGCTCATGACGCGGCCCGTGGGATTGCCCGGCGAGCAGGCGTATAGCAGTTGCGTTCGAGACCACACGGCATCGGGGATCGCCGAATAGCCGGTGACATGTTCTGCAGAATCATCCGCGTTCACAAAGTACGCAGACGCCCCCGCCAGCAGGGCGGCACCTTCGTAGATTTGGTAAAAGGGATTGGGACAGATCACTGTCGCCCCTGCGCGGGATGCGTCGACTACAACCTGCGCTATCGCAAACAATGCCTCTCGCGATCCGTTCACGGGGAGCACATGCGTGTCCGGGTTAATCCCAGTCAGCCCATATCGCAGTGTCAGCCAAGCCGCAATGACCTCACGAAGCGCAGGCGAACCCGCAGTGGCCGGATACAACGAAAGTCCGGACAAGTTGTCGGTAAGGGCCCTTCGTATGAGTTCCGGCGTTGCGTGCTTGGGTTCGCCGATTTGCATGGACACCGGTGAATATCCGGACGCGGGCGTGACATCCGAAAACAACGCTCGAAGTTTCTCGAACGGGTAGGGCTGGAGCCGGGAAAGATTCGAGTTCAATTTGCTAGCCAGAGAATGTCGAGTGAGACAAGCCGTAATCAGCCGCGAACACTGCTTTGGGGTGGCTCGCCAATCACCTGCACCGCCGGCAGCGGCTTCCAGCCACGCTTGCGGTGTTCTGCCGTGATTGTGGTGAAAATCCCCCCCCGTACAAAAAAGCGGGCAGAAAGTCTCATGAAACGCGGGCGTGTAGCGTCCACCAGATCGTCCAGAATCCTGTTGGTGACGGCTTCGTGGTACGCCCCTTCATTTCGATACGCCCAGATGTAGAGCTTCAGACTCTTGAGCTCCACGCATTTGGAATCGGCGATGTAATCCAGGGTCAGTGTCGCGAAATCCGGCTGTCCGGTCATGGGACACAGGCATGTGAACTCCGGAATCTCCATATGGATCAAGAAGTCACGACGCGTATTCGGATTCGGGAAAGTGTCCAACTTTTTAGTGAGTTTTGAGGGCATTGCTTTGGTCGCGCCACTTCAGGCTTTGAATGGAAAGTTGGTATTATATGTGCGCGATCGCTTGGCCTGAACAGCTTTTCCCAAAACAACAACTTCGCCCCACGGATACAACGTGCAGGCGGCAAAACAACTCTTCCGATGCGACTAACGCACATAAAACTAGCCGGCTTCAAATCCTTCGTCGATCCAACGTCGATTAACGTTCCGGGCAAGCTTGTGGGCGTCGTCGGACCAAACGGCTGCGGCAAGTCCAATATCATCGACGCCGTACGTTGGGTTCTCGGCGAGTCACGTGCATCCGCGTTGCGCGGAGAATCCATGCAGGACGTGATTTTCAACGGATCCCTGCAGCGAAGTCCGGTCGCCCGCGCTAGCGTGGAGCTGATGTTCGACAATAGCCTTGGCAAGGCTGCCGGGCAATGGTCGCGATACGCTGAAATTTCGGTCCGTCGAGTGCTAGACCGGAGCGGCGAGTCGTCGTACTTCATTAACGGCACTCACGTCCGACGCCGGGACATTCAGGACATATTCATGGGCACGGGGCTTGGACCCCGTGCGTACGCAATCATCGAGCAGGGGATGATTTCGCGCATTATCGAAGCGAAGCCGGAAGACCTGAGGATTTTTCTGGAAGAAGCTGCCGGCATTTCAAAATACAAAGACCGGCGCAGGGAGACAGAGCACCGCCTGTCTGATACCCGAGAAAACCTGGCCCGCGTGGATGACATTCGTCAGGAACTGGGGTCGCAGATTGAAAAACTCGAGAATCAGGCAGTCGTCGCGCGGCGGTTCAACGAGTTGAACAAGGAGCGCACAGGGAAGCAGAACATCCTCTGGCTGATTCGAAAACTGGATTCCCAAAGCGAAGCATCCCGACATGCTCGAGACGTTGAGCAGTCCAGCCTGCAACTGGAAGCAGACACCGCGCGGCTCAGAGAAACGGAAAGAGTACTTGAGGAGACGCGCGTCGAGCATTACACGGCGGGCGACGCTGCAAATGCAGCCCAGGGTGAGCTCTACCAGGCAAATTCGGAGGTGGCTTGGCTCGAGGCCGAGATTCGGCATATCGCCGACACGCGAACGCGCCTGGATCAACAGCGGTCGCAGCTGGTCGCGCAAGCGTCGGACACTCAGCGCCAAAGCGAAGAGCTGCAGGAGGCCGAGGAGCTTTGGGCCGCTCGCGCGGAAGAGGCTCGTGCAAGGATTGAGTCCGTCCAGGCATCGCATGAAGAAGAAGTGGCGAAACTGCCAGTGGCCGAGCAGGAGTACAAGGACGCTCAGAGCGATCTGCAACGTAAGCGCGAAGCGGTGTCACGCATCGAACAAGCTCGAAGCCTTGAACAGGCGCACGTGTCGCACTCTGAGAAGACGCTCTTTTCTCTCACTACGCGCCGCGAGCGACTCGAAGCAGAGCACGCTGCGTTGCCGCCTGATGCCAATGAAGAACTTGATCACGCAGGTACACTGATCTCAGACACACGGGAAGAACTGTCGGCAAAGGTTGACCTTCTATCCGAGGCTGAGGAATCACGAGGAAAACTCAGTGCAGCGCGGGGAGCGGCACAATCTGCGGTTCAGGCAACCGAGCGCGAGCTTTCGGCACTGAGCGCAAAGCTAAGCACTTTGGCTGGGATACAGGAAAAAAGCGGCGACAACGACAGCATCCACGGCTGGCTTGAAACCAATGGACTTCTCCAGAGTCCCCGGCTTTGGCAGAGAATCAGTGTTGAAGCGGGATGGGAAACAGCCTTTGAGTCCGCGTTACGGGAATGCCTGCACGCGCTTGAAGTGGCGAGCGATGTCGACATCGACAGACTCGCCATGTCTCCGCCACCGGTTCGGGCAGCCGCATATGCGGACTCCGAAGCCTTCGAAATGCGGGATGTCCCCGGTTTTCGACCGCTCTCCGAATTTGCACACCCGAAGGACGGGCCAACAGAAAACGCCCTAAGAGGCTGGCTGGCGGGTTTTTATGCGGCGGATTCGTCACCGTCCGTTGCCGACCGGCGGAGTCTGCCCTACGGAGGGGTTCTGGTAACACGCGACGGCCACCAGTTCAGTCGCTCGGGGGTCAGGTTCTTTTCGCCTGATGCGGATGAGTCCGGCGTGCTGTCGAGACAGCGCGAGATTGACTCACTTGTCCATAAGATTACCGAGCTTGAACAGGAAGCAGCGACAACCTCCGAGAATCTGCTTGAGGCGGAGGCAAGAGTGGACGAGAATGACTCAACGCTCACTGACCTGCGGGCACTTGTTGCGTCGATCAGGCAGAGCCTCCATGAAATCGAACTTAACGAGAGCCGGCTGAGGCAAGCCAAATCGCGCCGCGACGAACGCGTGCACAGCATTGAAAATGAAATGGCGGAGCTTGAAATTCAGGCGAGCCATGAACGGGACTCCAAGGCCAGTTCGGAAGAGCGCC
>CAMBSA010000181.1 GCA_945869935.1 Bordetella parapertussis
GCTACCTGGTAACCCGCATGGAACGCGCCTGGGTTCAGCCTTCCCCGATGATGAAGGAAGAGAAGTCGCGCTCGATGATGAATCCCGACGCCGCCAAGGCGCCCGAGGTGGAAGCGAGCGCCTGACAAGGCCATGGCACCGGCTTGAGCGATAACCTCGTCGTCCTTCGCGGACGGCTAGTCGAGCGGGACACCCTGCGGTACACACCGGCAGGTATTCCGATGATGAAGTTCCGGATGGCCCAGGAGTCGAAACAGGCTGAAGCCGGAGTTTTCCGGGATGTGAGTTTCGAGATCCAGGCAGTCGCATTCGAACGGGAAGCAGGGCTTCTCGCGGCGGCCACCCTGGGAATGGAACTTCGTGTCACGGGATTTCTCGACAAAAAGGGACGCTCCAGCGCAACTCTGGTGCTGCACGCGATGCGAATCGAATTTGTATAACAAACAACCCCACTTAGCAGGGAGATAGACATGGCAATGGGACGCTCCGGCGGACGATTTGGTAAAAGCAAGGATGGCAAGAAAAAGGGCCTGAAGCGCGATCGCGCACTGTTCAAGCGCCGCAAGTTCTGCCGCTTCACGGTAGAGAAGGTCGAGTGGATCGACTACAAGGATCTGGACGTGCTCAAGGACTTCGTCAACGAGAACGGCAAGATCATCCCGGCGCGCATCACCGGGACCAAGGCTCGCTACCAGCGTCAGCTCACCGATGCGGTCAAACGCGCGCGCTTCCTCGCGCTGCTCCCCTACACCGACCTGCACTGAAAGGAACCGACATGCAGGTAATTCTTCTTGAAAAAGTCGTGAACCTCGGCAACCTTGGCGATGTGGTGAAGGTCAAGGACGGTTACGCGCGGAACTTCCTCATCCCGAAGGGCAAGGCCAAGCGCGCGACGCCGGTCAATCTCGAGGAATTCGAAAAACGCCGTGCCGAGCTCGAAAAGGCGCAGGCCGAGCACCTCGTCGCCGCGCAGGAAAAAGGCGCGAAAATCGACGGGCTGCTGCTGCAGATCACGCAGAAGGCCGGCGTCGATGGCCGGCTGTTCGGCTCGGTGACGAGCTACGACATCGTCGAGGCGCTGAAGGCGCAGGGTTTTGATGTCGAACGCGCGATGATCCGTCTGCCGCAGGGCCCGCTCAAGATCGTGGGTGACCACGAACTGTCGGTCGCGCTGCACTCGGACGTGGTCGTGCAGATCAAGATATCGGTTCTCGGCGAAACGCAGCAGTAAAGCGGTCGATTAAGGGTCAAGACGGGGCCGCAAGGCCCCGTTTCTTTTTCTGCATCAGGAGTGCTGAGAAGCAATTAGGGAGCCACTGAACAAGGGGGCTACGCCCCCTCGTAACTCCCCCATCTCAGAGGGAATGCTGAACCCTCAAGCCTCGACATTGGACTTGATCAGCGATTCCTTAGGCACATGCGCGGCACAATCGCCGTCCAGAGACTAAAATCCTCGGCAATCATGAGTTCCGTTTTCCATTCCCAACCGCCCTACGATTCGCAGGTACTAGCGCTCAAGGTACCGCCGCATTCGATCGAGGCGGAACAGTCAGTACTCGGCGGCCTGCTGCTCGACAACACCGCGTTCGACAAGATCGCCGACCGCCTGAACGAACGCGACTTCTACCGTGACGATCATCGGCGCATCTGGAGGCATATCTCCGGCCTGATCAGCAAGGGCAAGCCCGCCGACGTCGTCACCGTGGACGAATCGGTCAAGAGCAGCGAGGACCGCGACAAGATTGGCGGGCTGGAGTACCTGGCGGCGCTTGCGCAGAACACGCCCTCGGCGCACAACATCCGGCGTTATGCGGACATCGTGCGGGAAGGGTCGGTGCTTCGCCGCCTGATCGAGGTCTCCGGCACGATCGCGGACACCGCCTTCAACCGCATGGGCAAGGAAGTCGCGCAGGTCCTGGACGAGGCCGAGTCCAAGATCTTCGAGATCGCGGAAGAGGGCGCGGCGGGCCGCAACGGCTTTGTTCCGATCCAGCCCTTGATCACCCAGGTCATGGAACGGGTCGACGCCCTGTTCAATTCGGACGGTTCGGACGTCACCGGCGTGCCGACCGGCTTCAGCGATCTGGACCAGAAAACCTCGGGACTGCAGGGCGGAGACCTGATTATCGTCGCCGGCCGGCCGTCGATGGGCAAGACCTCGCTCGCGATGAATTTCGCCGAGTTCGTCGCGGTCGAGCAGCGCCTGCCGGTCGCGGTGTTCTCCATGGAAATGTCGGGCGAGGCGCTTGCATTGCGCATGCTCGGATCGGTAGGCCGTCTCGACCAGCACCGGCTTCGCACCGGAAAACTGACCGACGACGACTGGCACAAGCTCACCACTGCTGTTGGCAAACTGCAGGACGCCCCGATCCATATCGACGAGACGCCCGCGCTGAATCCGCTGGAGCTTCGGGCGCGTGCGCGCCGGCTGCATCGCCAGTACGGCAAGCTCGGGCTGGTGCTGGTCGACTACCTGCAGCTGATGCAGGGCTCCTCCAACAGCCAGGGCGAGAACCGCAACGCCGAAATTTCGGAAATCTCGCGTTCGCTCAAGGCCCTTGCCAAGGAGCTGCATGTCCCGGTGGTGGCGGTGTCGCAGCTCTCGCGCGCGGTGGAGAGCCGCACCTCCAAGCGCCCGATGATGTCCGACCTGCGCGAATCGGGCGCGATCGAGCAGGACGCGGACGTGATCATGATGATCTACCGCGACGAGTACTACAACCCGGACAGCGCGGACAAGGGTATAGCGGAAATTGACGTTGCGAAGCAGCGTAACGGCCCGACCGGTGTGGTGAAACTCACCTTCGTCGGCCAGTACACCCGCTTCGAGAACTACGCCTCGCCAGCCGGCTACTAAGCGCTATTTCAGCGCGTTCTGCACGGCCTTCCAGTCACCGACGCGCATCCGGGCGATCACTTCGAAACCGGCGCCGCCGGGCTTGATCAGCGCAAGTTCCCCCTCGGCAAGATACGGCGGCCCCGCGAGCCCATAGAACGGGTTGCCATGGCTCGCGATGCCGAGGTTCTGCCCCTCGGGAAGCGGGGTACTCATCAGGCGCAGCAAGGGTTCATAGCGTTCGGGGCTTGGCGCCGCGATCGGACCGCCGCGTACGTCCTCGGATGCTTCCGCCCGGCCAAACACGAGATTCGCGGTCTCCATCGTGCGGCAGGTCGGGCTTGCGACGACGCGAACGAAGGATGCATCGATTGACGTGATGGCGGTACCGATCGCCCGCGCATCCGCTCGACCGGCGTCGGTCAGGTTGCGCTGGCGTGCGCAGTGCCGGGGTCCGCGGGACTGGGTGTCGTTCTGGCTGAAGTCGGTCGCCGCATGGCGAAAGTAAAGGACATACCCGCCCTGTTTCAGCAGGCTCGCGATCTCGGCGGGAGAAAGCACGATCCGGGGGGTCGAATTCCTGTCCTGCGCAACGGCCGACGCACAAAACGCGAGTGCGAACAACAGGGCGCAGAGGCGTTGTCTCACGAGGAACAGCTTACCTCGAGGCTGCCCGCCCAGTCGGGCGGGAATCCCGCGTAGCTTTCCATCTCCGGCTGCTCGTCGAAAGGCCGGCTCAGCAGCACACGCAGCCGCTCGATCTCAGTGTAGTCGCGCTCCTCGTTTGCCCTGCGGATCGCGGTCTCCGCGAGATGGTTGCGCAGCACGTATTTCGGATTCGCGCGGCGCATGCTCTCCGCGCGCTGCCGATCGTCGCTGCCTTCTGCCATCAGCCGTGCGCGGTACTCCGCTGCCCAACGGTCGAAGGCCTCCCGATTGAGGAACAGGTCGCGCAGTTCGTGGTTCGTCGAGCCGGGGGAGGCGTCAAAGTCGCAGAGCCGCCGGAAGAATATAGTGTAGTCGGTGCGGTTTTCCTGCAGCAGCTGGAACAGTCCGCGCAGCAGTTCGGAGTCCTCTTCGCGAACGGTCGCAAGGCCGAACTTGGCTCGCATCGCCGTTGCGTACTCTTCCTCGAAGTCCGATTCGAAGCCATTCACCGCATCCCTCGCGTCTTCCTCGGTCATAAGCGGCAGCATTGCCTGCGCAAGACAGGCAAGGTTCCACTGCGCGATTCCCGGCTGGCGGTTGTAGGCGTAACGGCCGCCGTCGTCCGAATGGTTACAGACATGGTTCGCATCGAAGGCATCGAGAAAGCCGTAGGGCCCGTAGTCGATCGTGATGCCGAGGATCGACATGTTGTCGGTGTTCATCACGCCATGGCAGAAACCCACCGCCTGCCAGCGCGCGACCGTTCGAGCGGTGCGCCGAATCACCTCGCGAAGCAGTGCCGCGTGCGGTTTTTCGATGCCAGTGAGGCCCGGGTAATGATGAGAAATCACGTAGTCGGCAAGCGTGCGCAGATGCTCGTACTGCCGCCGGTGATAGAACACTTCGAAGCTGCCGAATCGAATGTGACTTGGCGCCATGCGCGTGAGCACCGCGGCGGTTTCCACGTTTTCGCGAATCACCGGCTTGTCGCTGCCGACGATTGCGAGCGACCGCGTGCTTGGGATGCCGAGCGCATGCATCGCCTCGCTCGCAAGGTATTCGCGAATCGTGGAGCGCAGCACCGCACGCCCGTCGCCCATGCGCGAATACGGCGTGCGGCCGGCGCCCTTGAGTTGCAGGTCCCAGCGCCGCTCGTCCGGCCCGACGGCTTCACCCAGCAGGTGAGCTCGTCCGTCGCCGAGTTGCGGCACATACACGCCGAACTGATGGCCGGCGTAGATCGCGGCCAGCGGATCACTTCCCGGCAGCAGCCGGTTGCCGCAGAACACCTCCGCGAACTCCGGTCGCTGCGCTTCGCGCGGGTCGAGGCCGATCAGCGCAGCCGCATCGGGATTGAACGCGACAAGGTACGGCTCGGGCAGTGCGTGTGGCGCGAGCTTCGAATGAAAGCCCGCCGGCAGGCCGGCGAACGTATTTTGAAAGCGCACTTCTTCCAGCGTTGAGCCGGCAGTCTGAATTCGTTCACCCGCGTTCACGGTAGTCCCTTATGCGTTGCTTGATGCCGGTTTCGGAAAACGAGGCGATGAGATCCGCCATGTCGATCGCACGGGTGTCGGTGACGGTTGCGGTAAGCAGGCGGGCCAAGGAATCCGGGGGGAGGGCGGTAGCGGACGCGAGCGTGCGCTCGACGATGACGTTCCATTCCGCCTGCGGCGCGATGCCGGTGGCAAAGCGCAGGCGCAGCGCGTCGTCCGCGCCGAAGGTCGTGCTTTCCGCGAGCAGCATGCGGGCGGGT
>CAMBSA010000182.1 GCA_945869935.1 Bordetella parapertussis
CGTTCGCACAGACCGCGCTCCGAAGCGGCGATTTCGTCCGCCTCGACCCGCCGCAGCCTGTGACCACGGGATCCGCGATCGAAGTCATCGAGTTCTTCTACTACGGTTGCCCGATCTGCTACGAACTGCAGCCGCAGATGTCGCGCTGGCTGGTGCAGGCTCCGAACTACATTGCGCTTCGTCGTATCCCCGCCAAGGCATCGGACACCTGGGAGATCTTCGCCAAGCTCTATTTTTCGCTCGAAGTACTCGGCGAAATCCAGCGCCTGCACTGGCCGGTATACGACAACTTCCACTTCGACGGCGTTCGGC
Source organism: Bordetella parapertussis (assembly GCA_945869935.1). Classification (GTDB taxonomy): domain Bacteria; phylum Pseudomonadota; class Gammaproteobacteria; order Burkholderiales; family SG8-39; genus CAMBSA01. Next base: position 313 of record CAMBSA010000182.1, read on the forward strand.
TTAACGACGAGAAGGTGATGCTCGATTGGGTGACTCGCAACGGCATCACCCGCGAGCGTTTTCTCGAGGCCTACAACTCGCCCGACACCCAGGCCAGGGTCAACGAGGCCGCGGAGATGATGAATCGCTACAACGTTCGCGGCGTGCCCACCATCGTGGTGGACGGGAAGTACCTCTCGTCTGCGCGCATCGCGGGGGGCACCCGGCAACTGATGCAGGTGGTGGACAAGCTGGTGCAGCAGGCGCGCAGCGAGCGCCCTCAATAAGCGACTTGTTCCGCTTGAAGGTTTTCATCACCGGCGCCTCCTCCGGCCTGGGTGCAGCGCTTGCCGCTCACTACGCCGCCAGCGGTGCGAGCCTCGGACTTGTCGCACGGCGCGGCGATTCCCTTCGGAAGCTCGCAGGAAGCCTCAACGTTCCCTGCACGATCTACACCGCCGATGTCGGCGATACCGCGGAGATGGCGCGGATCGCAGACGACTATTGCTCGAAGCACGCCGTGCCCGACATCGTCATCGCCAACGCCGGCGTGTCCTCGGGCACGCTCGGCGGCGATCCCGAAGACCTTGCGGTCCTGGAACGCATCCTGCGCACCAACGTGCTTGGCCTCGCCGCGACCCTCGCGCCTTTCGCCTCGCCGATGCGTGAACGCGGTTCGGGCACGCTGGCCGGCATCGCAAGTGTTGCGGGAATCCGGGGGCTGCCGGGTTCGGGCGCCTATTGCGCCTCGAAATCCGCGGCGATCACCTGGCTCGAATCACTTCGACTGGAGCTTGCCGGCTCGGGCGTGCGCGTGGCCACCGTTTGCCCCGGTTACGTCAATACACCCATGACCTCGGTCAACCGCTTCCCGATGCCCTTCATGATCGGCGCCGATGACGCGGCGCGACGGATCGCGCGCGCGATCGATCGCGGTGCCCGCTACACGGTCGTGCCCTGGCAGATGCGGATTGTCGCGGCCGTGCTCGGTCTGGCGCCAGCGTGGGCATACGACCGCGCCTTCGCCCGTGCTCCACGCAAGCCGCGCAAACTGCCACTTTAGGCAAAGATGCAGAAAAGGTGTTTGTCAGTATATCGTCCGCTTTGCCGCGCCAATGCTGGGGGTTTTGCGCAGATTGTCAGTATTGAAACCTGAACGGATGAGCCTCACCGACGCCGCCGGAACCCTCCATGTGCCCGCCGAAGCACAGCCACGCATCGTCTCGCTCGTACCCTCGATTACCGAGCTCGTCTGCGACCTCGGCCTTGCCCGGCACCTGGTGGGACGCACCGGCTTTTGCATTCACCCGAGGGACGTGCTCCGAGACGTACCAAAACTCGGCGGAACCAAGGATGTGAAACTGGACGCGCTGCGCGCCCTCGAACCAACGCATGTCATCCTGAACAAGGACGAGAACACCCTCGACGTGGCGGACGAACTTCGCCGCACGGTGCCCCACCTGATCGTCACCCACCCGCTCGGCCCCGCCGACAACCTCGTTCTCTACCGGCTCATCGGCGGAATATTCGGCCGTGCCGCCGAGGCGGAAATCCTCTGCGAACGACTCGACGCCGCCCTCGCCCGGACGCATGCCACCTCGCGCGGCTTCGAGCGCGAGTGCGTGCTTTACCTCATCTGGCGCGATCCCTGGATGACGGTATCGCGCGACACCTACATCTCGCGTACTTTGGCCCTTGCCGGCTGGGACACGGTACCCGCGGCCGCCGACAGGCGCTATCCGGAGATCGAGCTCGACGAATCGTCGCTGGAAGGCGTACCCACCGTGCTGCTGTCCAGCGAGCCGTATCGCTTCCGCGAAAAGCATCTTGGAGAATTGCGCGGAATGAAATCCATGGTCAAACGACGAATCGCGCTGATCGACGGTGAGATGTGCTCCTGGTACGGCAGCCGTGCGATCGCGGGCCTGGACTACCTCACTGCGTTCCGGATGCGAATGGACGCAACGGTCTCCTGACCTGCCGGAGGCTAACTTCCCGGGATTCGATGCCACGCTTCCTTGACAAGGTCCGCGGTTTGCAGGGACGATGTCAATTAACCAGTCAGTCCAATAAGGGCGGATCACCGTGGTGGTCCGTTTTTCATTTATCCCCACCGTTTAAACGGTCAATCCGGAGGTTTGCGCGTGCGCATAGGCTGTGACATCGGCGGCACATTCACCGACGTGGTCGCCGAAATGGCGGATGGCACGCTGCACATCAACAAGACGTCGACCACTCCGGATGATCCGGGTCGGGCGGTGGTCGAGGCGATCCGCGAAGTGCTGCGCACAACAGGCGTGGCGGCATCCGAGGTCACCGAAGTCGTCCACGGCACCACCACCGCATCCAATACCATCCTGCAGAAAGTCGGCGCCCGCACGGGTGTGCTGACCACGCGCGGATTCCGCGATGTCCTCGAGATCGGACGCATCCGCACCCCGACGATGTTCGATCTCGCCTGGTCCAAACCGGAACCGTTGTCGCCGCGTCGCTACCGCTGCGAGGTGGATGAGCGAATTGCTGCTGACGGGTCGGTGGTGAGAGCACTCGATCCCCGGCAGGTTCGCGAGGTGGCGGCGTTCTTCGTGGCCGAGGGCGTTCAGGCGGTGGCGATCTGTTTTCTCAACAGCTATGCCAATCCGGTACACGAACTGGCGGCGAAGCTCATTCTCGAAGCGGAGTTTCCGCAACTGCTGGTCACCGCCTCCTGCGAGGTTCTGCCGGAGATGAAGGAGTACGAGCGCACCAGCACCACCGTGGTCAACGCCTACATCCTGCCGGCGATGCGCACGTATCTCGCGAACCTTCGTCGCGATCTCGCGGCGATCGGCATCACGGCGCCAATCCAGGTGATGGCCTCGAACGGCGGCATGATGGGCATCGCGGCGGCGAGCGGCAAGCCGGTGTTCGCGGTGTCTTCGGGCCCGGCCGGCGGCGTGACCGGATCTGCTCATCTCGGTCGGGTGACCGGCGATGCCGATCTCATCGTATTCGATATGGGCGGAACCACCGCCAAAGCCTCCATCATCGAGGCCGGGCTTCCTTCGCTCACGAACGAGTACGAGTTCCGCGACGGCATTTCCTCTCCCAGCCGCTTCGTGAAAGGCGGGGGTTACGTCCTCAAGGTGCCGGCGATCGACATTGCCGAAGTCGGCGCGGGCGGCGGATCGGTGGCGGGAATCGACGCGGGCGGGCTGCTGCACGTCGGACCGGAATCCGTCGGTGCGAATCCGGGCCCTGCCTGCTACCGGCTGGGCAACGAGCGACCGACCGTGACCGACGCCAACATGGTGCTCGGTCTGCTCAACCCGGTGGCCCTTGCCGGGGGCAGCCTCAAGGTGGATCCCGAGCTTGCGCGCAAGGCAATCGAGCGGCATGTTGCTTCGCGCCTTGGCCTGTCGCTGCTCGATGCCGCGCACGGCATCCGCCATGTGGCCAACGTCAACATGGCACGCGCGATCCGCGCAGTGACGGTTGAACGCGGTCGGGATCCGCGAGACATGACACTGATCGCCTTCGGCGGTGGCGGACCGGTGCACGCGGTCGATGTCGCCCGGCTACTCGGAATCCGCCGGGTGATCGCGCCGGTGATGGCGGGTGTTTTCTGCTCGGCCGGCATGCTTGCGGCCGACGCCGGCCATGACTTCCTCCGCGCGGTGCTCCGCCGCCTGGAAGGGGCCGATCCTGCCGCGCTTGAAGCGATCGCAGAAAGCCTGCGCCACCAGGGCCGGGTGTCGCTCGCCGCCGAGGGCTACCCGGAAAGCACCGTGGAGTTCACGCTCAAGGCCGACTTGCGCTATGTGGGCCAGTCGTCGGAATTGACCGTGCCGCTGCGCGGCAAGCGTTTCGATGCCCCCACCCTCGCGGCGTTGCGGGATGATTTCCAGCGCACCTACCGTGACACCTTCGGCTATGCCAACGACGAGCCGCTCGAACTCGTGAACCTGCGCCTGTCCGCGCGCGGCCGGCGGGAAGAACGGCTCGATTTCGCCCGCATCCGTATGGGCGGCACCGCTCTCGCCGGGACCGCCGGCCACCGAATGGTAAGTTTTTCGCGCACGGAAGCGCCGGTCAGCACCGAGGTCATCGCACGAAGCGACATGCCGACCACCCCGATTACGGGGCCGCTTATCGTTGAGTCCTACGACACCACCGTGGTGGTGCCGCCACGGGTACTTGCCCGCGCGGATGCGATCGGCAACATCATTCTCGATCTTCCCGATGACGCGCACGATTCGACCGAGGCCGCCCAATGAATGCTCCCACCAACGGAGGAGTCCGAGCCACGCTCGACCCGATCACCTTCGCGGTGATCAAGAACGCGATGGATTCGATCGCGGACGAAGTCGCCTACACGGTTCTGCGCACCGCGCGCTCCGAAATCGTCAAGGATGTGATGGACTATTCGGCGGCGATCTGCGACCGCCACGGACGCATGGTGGTGCAGGCCAAGACAATTGCGCTCCACCTCGGCGCGATTCCCGAGGCGATGGCCTCGATGCTTGCGCGCTACGGCGACGATCTTGCCCCCGGCGATGCGGTGATCGTCAACGATCCCTACCAGGGCGGCATGCACCTCCCTGACATCTTCATGTTCGCTCCCTTTTTCCACTCGGGCGAACTGGAAGGCTTCTGCGTGGTGATCTGCCACCACACCGACGTCGGCGGCCGGGTACCGGGATCGAACGCGAGCGACTCGACCGAAATTTTCCAGGAAGGCCTGCGCATCCCGGTGGTGAAGCTCTACGAGAAGGGCCGCATGAACGACATGCTCGAGCGGTTGATCGGGCTGAACGTGCGCCTGCCCGACCGGGTGCTGGGTGACCTGCGCGCGCAGTATGCCGGCGCGCAGGTGGGAATTCGCGAACTCGGTAAACTGTTCTCGCGTTACGGCCGCGACTCGACGCGCGTGTACCTCGAGGAGATGCTCGACTACGCCGAG
>CAMBSA010000183.1 GCA_945869935.1 Bordetella parapertussis
ACTCAAAATGACCCACTCACTTTGCAGAAGACCCAAAATTAAAGGCTCATTTAGCGAATAATGTTGTTGAACTCATGCTCTGACCGCGAGAGCGAGCAACCGTGCGGGATCGGGGCTGAAGCGGGGCGACCGGTCGAGAACTCTAAACCATCCGAGGTAGTTGGTGAGGTATTTAGTGGCAACACCCTTGAAGCGGATCATCCATGCGCGCAGGCGCGAGCAAAAGGCGTCTTGATTAGCGACCTACCTCAGCCATACGAATGGCGGAAGCAGGGGTAGGAATGGTGAGGCAATCGGCGCGAAGCAGACGAGCCAAGATGGAACTCAGATTGAACCTGCTGATGAATCGATATTGGGCCTCAGCGAGGTAACGATGGGCGTACTTGGCGTAGTCGAAGGCATGATCTGTACGCCAATATCACGAGTTGCCGTAAGCGACAGCGGTCAGACTGTAACAAAGAAGCCCGGGGTGCTGGGTGGTGACAAAATGCTTATAGATCTGAGGTCAGGGTTGGTTCGGCAGCCCCCAGATGGGAGGCAATTACTTGCTTTGCTTTGCGCTCGTTCAGAGGTATTTTGACAAGTAATACATGCTGAAAGGACGCAGCTCAGGCCCCCGCATCGGGCGCACCGGGGGAGGATGGGTGCCCGGCTTATCGACGCATCATTTCCTGCGAGGTTTGACATGAATTACATCCGGTACGCTGTCTCCCTGCCGTTGGGCATCGCGCTCTCGGCGTTCAGCCTCTGCAGCGGTGCGCAGCCTGCCGATTACCCGACCCGGGCGATTCAGATGGTGGTCCCCTATCCCCCGGGGAGCGGCTCCGACGTGGTCGCGAGGCTCCTCACGCAGCGGATGGCCGACACCTTCAAGCAGCCGGTGACGGTGGACAATCGCAGCGGCGCTTCCACCAACATCGGCACCGAGCTTGTGGCGCGCGCTGCGGCGGACGGCTACACCCTGCTTTTCCAGGCGCCGAATCTCGCGACCAATGTCTCGATGTTCTCGAACATCAAGTGGGGTCTGCAGGATTTCACCGGTGTTGTGCACATCGCCAATTACGCGAACGTGCTGGTTGCCGGGCCCGGGGGCAAGTACGCGGACTTCAGGGAACTCCTCGCCCAAAGCAAAGTGGAGAGCGGCGCCTTCAGCTACGGCAGTCCCGGAGTCGGCTCGGTATCGCATCTCGCGGTAGAGCTGCTCAAGCAGCGCAGCGGCCTGAAGCTGGAGCATGTGAGCTACAAGGGGCCGTCGCAGATGGCGGTCGATCTTGCGGGCGGTCATCTCGCTTATGCGGCGAGCAACATCAGCAACGTGTTCAGCGCGATGAAGGACAGCAAGAGCGCCATCCGCCCGGTGGTGCTGCTGTCGCAAAAGCGCAGCCCCGCGCTTCCGGATACGCCGAGCCTCGCGGATATCGGCATCACCGGCCTCGAGGGTAGCGGCTGGTACGGCGTCGCTGCGCCGGCGAAGACACCCGCACCCGTGGTCGCGCGGCTGAACGCGGAGATCAACCGCATCCTGCGCCTGCCGGAGATCGCCGAGCGCTTTCGCGCGATGCATATCGAGGCGGCCGGCGGCTCGCCCGACGAGTTCACGCGCTTCCTCGCGGCGGAGGCGAAGAAATGGGGCGACATCATCCGCACATCGAACATCAAGGCGGACTGACGAAAAAGACGGGATGGCATCATCATGAAAACAATCATCAGGAACGGCACGGTCATCGCATGGGTGGATGGGAGGCACACCGCGCTCGATAACGCGGTTGTCGTTTTCGAGGACGGCGACATCGTCTACGTCGGCCGTGACTACGCGGGCGCGGTCGACGCCACGATCGATGCGACTGGGCGGATCGTGATGCCCGGACTCGTCAACACGCATCTGCACGTGACCGACACGCTGTACACCAAGGGGTACCTCGAGGAGTCGAGCAACATTGCCTCCGAGGCGAAGGAAACCAACTACGGCACGCTGTACAAGATGCTGCCCGCGGTGCGGCATGCGACCGATCCTGAAGCGCAGGTAGCTGCGGCCGAGTGCGCCTTCGCCGAGCTCGCACGCACCGGTTCCACGACGGTGGTGGAACTGGGCTATGACTACGAGATCGGCGGCGACGGTGATATCTCCATCACCGAACGTGTGGCTGAAACGGCCATCCGGGTCGGCCTGCGCTGCTACTCCGGTCCGCGATTCCGCAACATGCACTACGGCTTCGCCCCCGGCGGCAAGGTCTGGTACAAGAACTACCCGAACGACGGGTGGGACCGGTTCAAGGCGTGCGTGAAGTTCTGCGAAGACTGGAACGGCCGCCACGGCGACCGGTTGCGCACGATGCTCGCCCCCGGGCAGATCGATACATGCAACGCCGAAATGCTCCGTGAAACGCGCCGGGCCGCCGACCGGATCGGCGTGCCGATACAGGTCCACGCGGGACAGTCCCCCAATGAATACGAGCACATCCGCGCGGAGCACGGCAAGACGACCGTCGAATACATGGAATCCACCGGGATGATCGGCCCCGACGTGATCATCGGCCACGGCCAGATCATGACCGCGAGCGGCGACCTGGGCGATCTCGGTGAGCACGAGGTGCGCGCCCTGCGCGATTCGCGCACCACCGTCGCCCACCTTCCCTGGGTCAAGGCGCGCCGCGGCGGTGTCATCAACTCGATCGAGAAATACAAGGCGATGGGCGTGCGCCAGAGCCTCGGCACGGACACCTTTCCGTTCGATCTCTTCAACGACATGCGCATCGCCGCCGTGGTCTGCCGCATCGTGGAGCATTCGGTGGATGTCGCCTCGTCACGCGATGTGTTCACCATGGCGACCGTCGGCGGCGCCGACGCGCTGTCTCGCCCGGACCTCGGGCGCTTAGCCGCCGGCTGCAAGGCCGACATCGTGACGGTGCGGATCGACACCATGAAGGCGGCACCGGTGTACGACCCGTTCAAGTTCCTCGTGCTGTCTGCCTCCGGGGACGACGTGGACACGGTGATCGTCGATGGCAAAACGATTGTGCGCGAGGGCAGGGTGCTGACGGTGGACACAGCTGCCGCGGCGCGGCGCGTGAACGAAGCCGCCCTGCGCGTGCGCGCCGCGATCGAGCTCTGAACCGTGACCCCATCGTTGCGAAAAACCGAATTCATTATTCAGACGATCCACTCCGAGATGGGACGGCCGGTGACACGGCCGATCGTCCGTGTCGCGGCGGTCGCGGTGCTGCGCAATCCCTACGCCGGTGCGCATGTGCAGGATCTCTCGGTGCTGATCGATCTAGGGATGAGTCTCGGCGAAGAACTCATGCCGCGCGCGGTCGCGATGCTCGGCGACTTGCCCGTGGCCTACGGCAAGGCCGCGATCGTGGGCGTGAACGGCGACATCGAGCACGCGGCGGCGATCCTTCACCCCAAGCTTGGCAAGCCGATGCGGGCAGCCGTCGGCGGGGGCGAGGCGATCATTCCGTCGACCGCGAAGGTCGCGGCCTGCGGCGCAAGCATCGACGTCCCGCTCGGAAACAAGGACAAGGTCTGGTCCTTCAACGAGCTCGATACGCTCACGCTGACGATCGCCGATGCGCCGCGCCCGGATGAAATCGTGCTGATCATGGCGGTCAGCACCGCCGGGCGTCCGGATCCGCGCGTCGGCGCCGGCCGCGCACTCGTATAGCGATTGGCAGTGCGGTAGAAACATGAATGAGGAGGTCTATCTGCACGCCTACCCCTATGAGGGCTGTGCGTTTCCATGGGACACTAGCGGGACACTGCGGGGCAAAATTGGAGACCGAGACTACGCTGCAACAGTAACAGACTGGTTGCTTTGTGCTGTTCCCGACTGTTGCTGAATTATCTATTCGCTCGACTCTTAATCCGTCGGTCGTTGGTTCGATCCCAACACGGCCCACCAATAAACACGCGGCTCACCGGGAGGAGGGCCGTTCCTCTTTGTGGTCTGGGGTTACACCGGGGTTACGTTGGCTGGATTCCAAGATCGCCCGAAAGTTCATTTTCGGGATTTATGGCGCGTGCCCCAGTCGAGATTAAGGGCCACACCCGGCTACGACAGCTTTGCCGTGCTCACCACGATCCTCCTATCAAGTCCTAGGGAATCGCTGATCAAGTCCAATTTCGAGGCTTGAAGGTTCAGCGTTCCCTCTGAGATGGGGGAGTTACGAGGGGGCGTAGCCCCCTTGTTCAGTGGCTCCCTAGACCCACTGGGGGGTAGGGCCTTGGACCGGCAGCAATGGCTCAGGTAGAACTCGTGCAAAATTTTTTATTCTGTGCGGTCTTTGATCTTCGCCGCATCCTTCTTCTGCCACTGCATATTGCTTGCGGTATCAGCACCACCGCGCCTCAATGGCTGGTGCGTTGCCTGCCTCAGCCCCACATCTCGTGCGCGGTTTCGACCACCAGTTCGAGCTTGCGCCGCTGGTCATCCACCGTCAGTGGATTGCCCATGAAATTGCTGGCGAATCCGCATTGCGGACTGAGGCAGAGCTGGTCCAGCGCCAGATACCGCGAGGCTTCGTCGATGCGGCGCTTGATCGCGTCTTTCGATTCGAGCGCCGCGGTCTTGGTCGATACCAGACCGAGCACTACCTTTTTGCCCCTGGGCACGTGGCGCAGTGGCCGGAAATCTCCCGAGCGATCACTGTCGTATTCCATGAAGAAGGCATCCACGTTGATGTTCTTGAAGACGACGTCGCTCAACAGGTCATAGCCGCCGCTGCCCATCCACTTGCCGCGGTTGTTGCCGCGGCACATGTGCATGCCCACGGTGAGGTCGTCGGGGAGGCCTTGCACCAGTTGGTTAATCACCCCCGCATAGGTTTCGATCAATTTCTCCGGATTGTCACCGCGCTCGATCAAGGCCTGCTGGCAGCGTGGGTCGCAAATCAGGGGAAAGGTCACATCGTCGATCTGGATATAGCGGCAACCCAGCGCGTACAGGTCGGCAATCTCCGCCTGCCAGGCGGAGATTGCGTCATTCCAGAATTCGTCAAGATCGGGATAGACCCTGGCGTCGATCGCCGCGCGCCCGCCCCAGAAATGCAACATCGTCGGCGAAGGCAGGCTGATCTTCGGCGTGCTCGCGGCGATGCTCTGGATAAAGCGGAAATGTTCGGTGAAAATTCCCTTGTCGCGGACCACCTTGCCATGCACCTGCACCAGGTGGCCGGGAAGCTGGTCGACGCTCTTGTCGTCCTGGAATGGCAGCGCCGCCGAAATAG
>CAMBSA010000184.1 GCA_945869935.1 Bordetella parapertussis
ATGCGGAAGTTAGAGAGCACGCGCACGCACTGCGATTTCGGGTCCTGGCAATGGATCATCGGATGCCCGAGGCGCTTCACGCGCGTGCTCATCGTGGTCTTCTCGTCGTAGTAGAGCGACACGTGCGTGAGCCAGCTTTCCTGCCCGTGCTGCGCCGGCGCCCAGTAGGCGGCGTCCTCGGCGTACAGTGCGAGCCAGTCATCAAAGCGCTGCCCGTCGAGCAACTCGGCCTCGTCCTCGATGAAGGTGCGCAGGTCCTCGAGCGTCAGCGCGCTGCGCGGGGCGGATTTTATGGCGGTACTGGATGCGGTCATGGCGTCAGTCCTGGTCGAATTCGATGTGTGTTCGGCGATCGGAAATCAGGAGCACATCAGCTTGTGCCACATCGCGTGCTTGGAGCGCATGCCGATCTCGCTCGAGCGCGGGCCGAGGAACACGCCCTTGCCTTCGTCGATCTCGGTGTTCATGCCGCGGGCAAGCAGCACCCAGTCGCTTCCCTGCGTGAGCAGACCCTCATGGCATCGCTCGAAGGCCTCGAGGTCGTCGCTCTGGATGAAGGATGACGCCGAGTGCGTGATGTTCACGAACTTCACCAGGTCGGTGGAAATCACCGCCGGCGCGCCCTTCAGCCGCACCGGCCAGATCTCGACTTCGGTGAGGTCCACCGCGAGCGGCCGGACCACCCGCACCGAGGTCTGCGCCATCAGGATGTCGAGCGTCGGAAACAGCGTCATGCTGTGGCGGCGGTTTTTCATGATGTCGGCGGTGCGCTCCTCCCCGAACCGGTCCACCAGGATCGCGCGGTATTCGTCGATCACCCCGCCAGACTGTTCCTTGTCGAACATCGACTGTTCCGAGCTGTGGCCGTTGCGCATGCCGCGCACGCCGAGCTGCGCGACCAGCGCCTCGCCGTTGGGCGCGTAGAACGGCGCCGAGCCGCCCTTTTCGCCCGCGCGGCGCTGGAACTGACGGCCGTCGGGCCCGACGGTGGACGCATGGGTCGCGGCCGGGTGATAGGTGTCGGCCATGTTGTCCATCTGCATCTTCCAGTTGCCGCGGAAAGTGTAGCGGTGGCAGCCTGCCCAGAATTCGATCTCGCCATCGGGCGCGCGATCGACCAGTTCATCGATGCCGCGGATGCCCTCGCCGAGGAACTCCTTCAGCGGCATCACGTTCGGGTCGAGGCAGGCGAACACGAAACCGCGGTAGTTCTCCACCCGCGCCACCGGCACCATGCCCGCGATCGGTTCGGCCAGCACTTCCTTGGGGAAGTCACCGCGCATCGGCACGCCCGCGAGTTCGCCGTTCGGGCGGAACGCCCAGCCGTGGTACATGCACACGAACACCTTGGCATTGCCGCGCACGCCCGGGAGCACCTTCGCGCCGCGATGGCCGCAGCGATTGAAGAGCACGTGCACACGGCCCTTTTCATCGCGGCTCATCACCACCGCCTGCCGCGCGAGCGTGGTGCAGTAATAGTCGCCCGCGTTCGGCACCAGGCTGTCGTGTCCGATGAACACCCAGATCCGGCCGAAGACCTTCTGCATCTCGATCTCGAAGATCTGCGGATCGACGTACACCGACCGATGCACCCGATCGGGCTGCACCAGGTTGCGAAAATGTTCGTTGTTGTAAGCACTCATCGGATTTCCTTCGTGGATAGCTTTATCAGGCCAGGAATCTCACCGGCACTGCACATTGTAATTGGAAGGCGCATGGCCCTGCACCGTCGCCCCGGTTTGGGCACCGCCCCCTCACAGATGCGCCCGAAGGGTTCTCGCCTTAGATTGGTCGGGCGCCGTACGCGGGCACACTCTGTGAGCGCGATCAATAGGGAGTACCCTCTGCGCTCCCTACGGCGGAAAGGGCCTTTTCCGTTTCTTCGAAAGACCCAAACATGAACATTCCCGTCGAAACCAAACCGGCCCTCTGGGGCGCAGTCGGCGGCGCGATCGTGCTCGCCATTGTGGGCTTCAAGTACGCCGGCTGGAACACCGCTGCGCAGACCGAAACACAGATTTCGCAGAAGTCGCGCACCGCGGTCGCCACCGCGCTCGCACCGGTGTGTGCGGACAGCTTCAAGCGCGACTCCAAATTCGCAGGCAACCTGGTCGAACTGAAAAAACTCGAAACCTGGTCGCGCGGCGGATTCATCGAAAAAGGCGGCTGGGCCACGATGCCCGGTGCCAAGTCCCCCGAACCGGAAGTCGACTCGGCCTGCGCGGCGCTGATCATCGGCGTCTGAGGCGTGAATCCGTGACGGTTCCGATGTCACCGAATCGTCACGAAACCGGGTAAAAATGAGGGGATTCATCCCCTCATTTCGTTTGTGCACATCCAAGGAACACCATGACTCCCCAGGAACGCGATCTTCTTGCCACTTTTCTCCAGCAACTGACGCAGGCACAGGCCGGCCAGAAGGATGCCGACGCCGACAGCCTGATTCGCGACGCGGCAAGCCGGCAGCCCGATGCGAACTACCTGCTGGTGCAACGCGCGATGGCGCTCGACCTTGCGCTGCAGGCCACCCAGGCGCAGATGACCAAACTTCATGCCGAAGTGGATCAACTCAAGGAACAGGTGCGCGAAGCCCCGAAGCCCGCCGCACCGAGCAGTTTTCTCGATGCCAACGCCTGGGGTCGCTCCGCAACCTCCGCGCCGGCCTCGCCCGCGGCGGCTCCTGCGCAGGCAGCATTCACCCCGGCCTTCCCGCCGAATACGCCCCTGCGTGCCGCCCCCGGCGGCGCTCCCGCTGCGGCGCCTGCCGCCGCTCCTGCCAGCGCCTGGGGAGCGGGCATACTCGGCACGGTAGCGACCACCGCCGCCGGCGTAGTCGCGGGATCGCTGCTGTATTCGGGCATTCAGGGAATGATGGGGCACCACAACCAGACGGCCAATGCCGCCCCGCCCGCAACGCCACCGGCCGCGCCGGTACCCGAGCACCAGGCTGCGCTTGATCAGGCGCCTGAACCCGAGGATCTCGGCGGCTATGCGGATTCGGGGGACTCCGGCTACGACTCGGGCGACTCGGCCTGAGCAAACGCCAGTCTGATTACCGCCTGACCCGGCATATCCGCCAACCTATAGTTTGATCTGGATCAATAGCACCAAATCGCCATGAGAGGACCTTCCGGACGTACGTCGGTAGGCACCGACATCCGGAGCCACCATGGCCACGATCACTGATCCGTCGTCGGATTCTGCTGCACAGCGGTTGGAATGGAATCACCCCTCGGACCGGGGAATCGCACCCAGCCTGCTCTCGTTCGACGCGCTGGCGAACCACGCCATCCCCGATGCGCTGTTCGTCCACGACCAAAACGGACGATTTGTCGAGGTCAACGAGAATGCCTGCCGCAGCGTCGGCTACAGCCGCGCAGAGTTGCTGGCGATGAACGTCTGCGACATCGAGGTGGATTTCGACCTCAAGTCGGCACAGGAGCAGTGGAAACTTGTCGAACCGGGCAACCGGCATTCGCTGTTTGGCCACCAGCAACGCAAAGACGGAAGCACGTTTCCGGTCGAGGTGCATTTCGGCCTGTTGAACTACTACGGCAACCGGCTCTACATCGGCATCGTGCAGGACATCACCGAGCGCGAAAAGCAACGGGCGGCGCTCCTAGATGCGAAGCAGCGCGAACTGGACCTCGTACGCGAAACGGCCCAACTTGCCGAAAGCCTTCTGCAGGCGACACGATCCCGGTATTCCGCTCTGGTGGAGGCGATGGCCGAAGGCGCGGTGTTCCACGATGCCAACGGCGCCATCGTTTCGGCGAATCCCGCGGCGGAGAAAATCCTCGGCCTGTCGCTCGAGCAAATACTCGGTCGAACCTCGACGGACCCGACCTGGGGCGCAATTCACGAAGACGGTACGCCCTACCCCGGCGAAGAGCATCCCGCGATGCGGTCGCTCAAGACGGGAAGCCCCTTGCGCGATCAGATCATGGGCATCCGGCGAGCGGGCTCCCCGACACGCTGGATAAGCATCAACGCCCAGCCGCTGTTCGAACCGCAGTCGCACAAACCCATCGGTGTCCTCGCGAGCTTTGCCGACATCACCGAACAGAAACGGATGGACGATGCACTTCGCGAAACCGCAAACCAGTTTGCGGCGGTCTTTGACAACAGCGCGCTCGGTATCGGCATTTCCCGGCTGTCCGATGGTCATTTTCTGAAGGTCAACGACGCGTTTCTGAAACTAGTCGGTTACCGGGAGTCCGAAGTCCTCGGAAAAACCTCCGTCGAACTCGGCCTCACGCCAGACCCGGCGCGGCGAGCGGAAATGCTGGAAAAACTGCGCGACGGCAAGGCGATCACGAAATGGGAAGCGCCTTTCCGGAATCGATCCGGCGAACTTCGCGAGATGGAGTTGTCCATGAAAACCGTCGCCGTGAATCACGAGCCGTGCCTTATCGCCATGGTTTCGGACATCACTGAGCGAAAGCACAGCGAGCGCGAAATTGCCCGACTTGCTACGACCGACATGCTTACCGGTTTGTCCAACCGTTCGCATTTCATCAGCCAGGCCACGCAGGAAATCGCGCGCGCCAATCGCTTCGGCCTGCCGGTTTGCGTGCTCATGCTGGATCTGGACCACTTCAAGGCGGTCAACGATGAACACGGCCACCAAGCCGGCGACCGCGTTCTCGAACGCCTCGGGCAGCGCCTGAACGGCATGAAACGGGACATCGATATTGTCGGGCGTATGGGTGGCGAGGAGTTCGCGATTCTTCTACCGCATACGAACGTCGAGAATGCAATCGCGGTCGCCGAGCGAATCCGCAAGGCCGTCGAAGACGATCGCACGAGTGCCGAGGATGGCCCCGATCTGCATGTGACGATATCCATCGGAGGCGCTGTTGCCGAATCGCAGGCGACCACGCTGGAGACGTTGATGCAGCAGGCCGATCGCTGCCTCTATGCCGCGAAATACGCAGGCCGGAACCGCGTGCGATTCGATCCGGGACCGGGCTGAAAGAGAGCCGGGGCAAAACCGGAAAATGTCAGTTTCGCGCGCCAGCGTGCGCTCGCAAAACGCGCGTAGATCCCCGCCGCCAAAGCGCCCATCGTGGCCATGATCCGGTCCACCCGGGCGTTCAGTTTTGCGTCGCGAGCGAGCTTTTCGTCGCGCAAGGCCTTGCGCACATAACCCGCGGCGAGCGCTCGCCAGGCAGTGGATGCCTCGGGAAAGCCCGGAGAATAGG
>CAMBSA010000185.1 GCA_945869935.1 Bordetella parapertussis
GTGCCGCAAGTACTTTCCTTTCTACACGCTGTACTGCGTCGGCATCCGGCTGCGCGAGGATCATCGACCGCATTACGAGATGTCCTGCATCCCGCCGGATGCGAAGGGCTGGGCCTACGGTTGCGAGTTCGAGCCGCTGATCGGCGACACCGTCTACAGCCGCGACACCCTGCAGTCGTTCAAGAACGAGATCTACGACATAGGCCTCGATATTGGAGGCAGCTACTACCGCTTCGGCGGCGTGATGAAGGGTTACATCCGCCGCATGTTCGGCGACAAGGTGGTGGACCGGCATCTCGCGATGAAGCGCGAGGCGGACCCGGCGATGATCCTCAACCGCAACGTGATCTTCTGAGCATGGCCTCGCCGATCCGATCGAAGACACAGGCGAAGCAACCCGGCTTCGAGGCCTGCAGCGGCTGCAGCCTGTGCCTGCTCGGCTGCCCGGTGTGGCGGCAAAAGCGCGACCTGCGCCATACGCCGCAGGGGCGGTCCAAGGCGTTGCAGAACGGATCGGGCGCGGACGAAATCGCGGCAAGCGTGGACATGTGCACGCTCTGCGGCAGCTGCGAGCCGGCGTGCCCCGAGAACATGGCGCTGATAGACATGATCCATTCGCTGCGCCAGGACCGGCCGCTCGGTCGCACGCGGGTGGAGGCGATGCTGGCGCAGGTGCAGCCCGCATCGGCCGCAGCGACCTCGGGCACCGTGCTCATCGCCAACGCGGCCCTGCGCGTAACGCCGGAACGCATCGAACGAATCCGCAATCACCTCGGCAGCGCGTCGCTTGCGGCGGACGAGGGCGCGGACATTGCGCTTGCGATCGAGGCAGGCGTGCCGGTGCCGCAGGAACGCAAGGCGCGCTTCGTTGCGGCGCTGGGCGGTGCAAGCCGCATCGTCGTGGCCGACGGCGGCTTGGTGCGCACGCTGCGCGCGTGGCTGCCGGGCAGGACCGTGGAGGCGCTGGGGTCTGCGCTGAGCGGTCTGCCGGCGGTGCGGTCACGGCTGAAGAGCGACGACCTGTATGTAATCGAAGCGCGCGGCTTCCACGCCGACTGGCGCCGCCTGCTGCCCCATTACGACGGACTGCTCGCTGCGGCGGGCTGTGCGATGAATCTGGACCTGCAGCGATGTGCGGTGGCGACCACCGCCTCCAGCGCGCAGAATGTGCTCGGTCTGCAGGGCATCGATGCGCGGGAACAGGCGCGCTGGATACTCGAAGGGCGGAGTCCTGCGCGCATCGTGGTCGAGGATGCGGCGGATATCGGTGTGTTTTCGGGCGTGACCGATTGCCCGGTTGTACACGTAGCGGATCTGTAAGCGACTTTCGGAGCGGATCGGCAAGCGACTTTCGGAGCGGAACGATCGAACATGCAATCAGCAGACGTCATCATCGTAGGTGCGAGCCTTTCCGCCGCTGCCGCCGCCAAGCGGCTGGTGGACGCGGGCCTGCACACCATCATCCTCGAGCGGCAGGAACTGCCGCGGCACAAGATCTGCAGTGGGATTCTTTCGCCGCGCGGCCACCGCTTCCTGCTGGAGAACTTCGGGCCGATTCCGCGCGAGGCGCTGCACGACCCCACATCGTGCCGGGGCGTGAGCTTCCATTTTCCCAGCCGTGTCTCGATGAGCATGGATTTTTTCGGCGGCACCACGCCGCACCTGCACCGGCGCTATTCCGACCACTGGGCGATCAAGCAGAGCGGGGCGGAGGTGCACGACCAGACCTCGTTCGCCGGCATTGAAGACACCGGCCGGCATGTGATCGTGAACGCGCGCCACCGCGGCGAGGACGTGCAGTACCGCGCGCGCTGGGTGATCGGCGCCGACGGGCCGAGTTCGCTGGTGGTGCGCTCGGTGTACCCCGACTACGCCAAGCAGATTCCCTGGTTCTTCGTCGGGCAGAAGTTCCACGACATCATCGACTGCCCGCTGGACGAGGACTACTTCCACTTCTGGTTCCACCCCGACCTCGGGCATTACACCTGGAGCCATGCGCGCGACGGCAAGCAGATCGTTGGCGTGGGCTTCAAGCGCGGCGACAACTTCGACGCCAAACACCGCAACGTGGTGAAGTACCTGGGTGATGTGCACGGCGTGAAGCTGGCCGAACATTCCAGCCACGAAGGCTGTGCCGAGAACTTCGGCCCCTCGCTCATCAACCGTTACGTGTTCGGCAAGGGCAATGTGCTGATCACGGGGCAAGCGGCAGGCTTCCTCAACATGATCGGCGAAGGCATGAGCTGCGCGCTGCATTCCGGCGCCATCTCGGGCGAGGCGGTGGTCGAGGCGCGGCTTCGCAACCGGCCGGTGCAGGAGATGTACCGCAAGATGATTGCCTCCGAAGTGCGCCGCACCACCGACCAGTGGAACCCGCTCAAGATCGCCTTCGACCGCCCGCACGAGGCGGACTTCCCCGAAGCGCTGATGAAGCTCTCCTTACGCGAGCGTGGCCTCGTGCTGCGCGACATGTGGCGCTTTGTCGTGCTGTACAAGGAATTCAAGTGGGGCAGGCAGATCGCGCGAGCCGCGTTCGAGCGGATGATGACTGCGGGCTACGCCGAGCGACGCTGGATGTAGACGCGTGGGGGCTGGAGTCACGCCGAGCCTAGGGCGTTTCGCTGTAATTGCGAACTTTGCTAGTTTCAGATCCAGTTGCGGTGCCTCGAAGAGGGAAAGTTGATTGCTGGTTTTGGCAAAAATGGTGAAAAATGAGGGTCAGAGTTTTTTAGCTGCGTTGCAACGTGCGGCGCCAGACGTGAAAAGTAAATCTGACCAATTGGGAGCTCGCTAGTCATGCATGAAATCATCTGCCCGCACTGCGGGAAGGCATTCAAGATCGACGAGGCGGGCTATGCGGACATCCTTAAGCAGGTTCGTGACAGTGAGTTCGAAGAGCAATTGCACGAACGGCTTGAATTGGCGGAGCGGGACAAGCAGAACGCTGTCGAACTCGCCCAAACCAGGGTCGCCAGCGAATTTCAGAAACTCTCCGGAGCCAAGGATGCCGAGATCCAGGGGCTGAAGGCGAAGCTCGAAGCCGATAGTGTCGCGCGACAACTGGCCTTGACCGAGGCGGTGAGGGCAGTGGAAAAAGAGCGTGACGTGCTCGAGAATGAACTTGAGCAGTCGAGGCAAGCCAATCTAGCCGCCTCCAGGTTGGCCGAAGCAACGCGCCTGAATGAGCTGCAGAAAGCGGCCGCGATAAAGGATGCGGAGATTCAGAGCCTGAAAGCCAGGCTTGATGCAAACGACATTGCCCAAAAGCTCGCAATCTCCGAAGCCGTCGGATTGGTCGAAAAGGAGCGGGACGAAATGAAGAGTGGTCTCGAGCGAGCGGAGCTTGAAAAGAAGCTCGCGGAGACGTCGCTCAGGGACAAGTATGAAACGCAGATCAAGGATCGCGATGACGCGATCGAGCGGCTCCGGGACATGAAGGCCCGCCTGTCGACCAAGATGGTTGGCGAGTCACTCGAACAACACTGCGAGACCGAATTCAATCGAATTCGAGCCACGGCGTTTCCGAGGGCCTATTTCGAGAAGGACAACGACGCGCGGACTGGCAGCAAGGGCGACTACATATTTCGCGACACTGATGAGGCAGAGACCGAGATCGTTTCTATCATGTTCGAAATGAAAAACGAGAATGATCGAACCGCGACGAAGAACAGGAACGAGGATTTCCTCAAGGAGTTGGACAAGGATCGCGCAGAAAAGGGATGCGAGTATGCGGTTCTGGTTTCGCTGCTTGAGCCCGACAGTGAACTCTACAACACCGGGATTGTTGACATGTTCTATCGCTACCCGAAGATGTACGTCGTTCGTCCGCAGTTCTTCATTCCGATCATCACGCTTTTGCGAAATGCTGCGATGAATTCGCTAAAGTACAAGTCGGAGCTTGCGCTGGTCAAAGCGCAGAACGTCGACATCACGAACTTCGAGTCCGAGCTCGATGCGTTCAAGTCCGTGTTCGGAAAGAACTACGAACTCGCCTCGCGGCGTTTCCAAACTGCGATCGACGAGATCGACAAGTCAATCGATCACTTGCAGAAGACGAAGGAGGCCTTGCTTGGCACCGATCGGAATCTGCGGCTGGCGAACGACAAGGCGCAGGATGTGACAATCAAAAAACTGACTCGGGGCAATCCGACGATGGCGTCAAAGTTTGACGAACTTAAGAAGCGCGGTCCATCTGATGCTGGATGAGATACGGCAGTCAAACCTGAGAAGTATTCTAAGGAATATCTGAACAAGGGGGCGATGCCCCCTTGTATATCCCCCACTCCAGAGGGATGCCCTGTTCGATTCGTTACGCAATCGGGACTTGATCAGTGGCTCCCTAAGTAATCGCTGATCAAGTCCAATTTCGAGGCTTGAAGGTTCAGCGTTCCCTCTGAGATGGGGGAGTTAGGAGGGGGCGTTGCCCCCCTTGTTCAGTGGATCCCTAAGGAATCTCAATGAGTGCCTCCCCACTTCATCCCAACCAGTTTCAGGTCAACGAAGCCTGGATCGCATTCCGATTGAACGATGCGCCGATTACCACCGGGGCGGACGGCGATTTCAACGTTGTCGCGCTCATGGACGCGGCAAGTTGCTTCATCTTCGGATCGACGCTCGTGCCTTTGAGCGCGATGGAGCCATCCAGGTTGGAGTCCAAACGCTTGCTGAAAAAGGGCTGGGCACAAAAACAGGAATTGCCCAGGACGCTTTTCATACCGGACGATCAGCCCGCGAAGTTCCTGACTGTAGAGGCCGAACGCCAGGGCATCACGGTGGTTCGCGTTCCGGAATCTCATCTCGAAGACTTCATTGCCGAATCGAGGGAGGGTTTTGCGGAGAACTTCGGCGGTGGACGCAAGCAGTGAGCCTGACCATTTGATCAATTTGAGGGGCAGGGTCGCGGAGTCTTCAGCGGGTGTCTGAATGGCGGGCAGCGACTTGCTCCAGCCGGCCTTTTCGGCGGCGGCGTTCGGCATCGCGAGGTGCCCGGGATGGTTTTGCTTCAACGAGCGGCGAAGCTCCATCGGGGCTGGCATCGGCGGAGCGCGCCACTTCATGCGTGAAGCGGGGCAATCGGGGTCGGAGTCAGCAGACCTTCGCGGGCACTCTCTTTGTTGGACTGATGGATAACATCTCCGGATGTTGTTGTTGTCTCCAAGATCATGAAAACCGTAACGCTTGATGTGCGAACTCCCGCTGA
>CAMBSA010000186.1 GCA_945869935.1 Bordetella parapertussis
AGGGGTAGACGAACTCCACCGGAAAGCCGGAATTCTTCGCGGCAAGGCCGAAAAAGTCGATCACGAGGCCAATGCCGAACTGCCCGTTGGAGACCCCGTCGGGCACGCCGAAGCTGCGCTCGGTGATGGCCGCCGAGTTGCCCGAGATCTGCAGGGTCTGGGCCCAGCCCTTTTCCCAGCCTTCGCCCTGGAGGATGGTCTCGACGGTGAGGTGGGTGGTGCCGGACCGAGAGGGCGAGGACACTGCGAGGTGGCCGAAATAGGCCGGGCGGATCAGATCCGCCCATTCGCGCGACTCGGGCAGCTTGTTGGCTTTCAGATAACGCGTATTCCACATGATGCCGTAGCCGGCGAGTGCCTGGCCGCGATAGAAACCCTGCGAGTCGTTCACCGGGTAATTGCCGATCTTCTCCGGGATGCCCTTGATTCCCGGGTCGTATTTCACCAGCAGCTTGTCCTTGGCAAGGACCTCGAACGCATCCGGGGCCGAGGCCCAGAACACATCCGGCCGGTCACCCGGCCGGCCTTCGCGAACATAGGCCACGCCGGCCGAGGTGCCCTTGTTGAGGATCTCGACCTTGACGCCGGGATTACGCTTCTCGAAAGCCTGCTGGTAGGCGGCGGTGAGCTCCTTGGGGAAGGAGGTGATCACCGTGACCTGCGACTGGGCGAACGCCCGCGTGCCGGGCAGAACGGCGAACAGCGTGGCGACGATTGCGTACAGGGCGATTCGTGCTTGCATGGCCAAGGTTCGGCTCCGCTGGGCGGTGAGTGGACTGCGCGGCGGATTCTACTCCGCGTGCATCCGTCTAGACGCAAAGCGGGCGGAACGCGAAGCGGACGCGCCGATACGGTCCGGCGTGCAGTACGATGCTGACTGGATGCGTCGCGGGGCCGCGGCGCCGGTTCAGGCAAGAGGAGTGGTCATGGCCACCAGAAGCGCACGAGCGGCGGCAGCCGCCCGCAAGATCGAGAGCGTCTACAAGATCGTCGAAGTTGTCGGAACAAGCGAGGTGTCCTGGGAGGACGCGGCGCGCAACGCAGTCAAGGCCGCATCCTCCACCCTGCGCGACCTGCGTATCGCCGAAGTGGTCAAGCAGGACATGACCGTCAAGAACGGCAAGATCATGTCGTTCCGGACGCGTGTGCTGCTGTCGTTCAAGTACGACGCGTGAAGCGTCGTTGCTTGAATCGGCGCGACGCGTGAAGCGTCGTTGCTTGAATCGGTGCGACGCCTGAGGCTTCATTTGTCCCGCGTGCCCGCTCGCACATTGTGCGTGGATGCTATGTGCGGTACGCATGCAGGATCGTTCGCATGATCCGGTGTCCCTGTCGTACGCTCGCGATTGCCCTGCTCGTCGTATTCGCAGGTGCGGCTCGCGCACAACCCGACCCCGAGTCCGCTTCCGGCCGCACGAAGCACCCCGTCGTCACCGCGAAGCGCTACATGGTGGTGGCGGCGAACCCCCATGCCGCGGACGCGGGGCGGATGATCCTTGCCCGCGGCGGCAGTGCGGTGGATGCGGCGATTGCGGTGCAGATGGTCCTGAACCTGGTCGAGCCCCAGTCCTCGGGAATCGGTGGAGGTGCATTCATGCTGCATTTCTCGTCGCGCGACGGCCGGGTGAGCATGTGGGATGGACGGGAGACGGCTCCCGCTGCGGCGACCGCGGACCGGTTTCTCGGCCCTGACGGGGAGCCGATACGGTTTTTCGACGCAGTGGTGGGAGGGCGTTCCGTCGGTGTTCCGGGCGTGTTGCGCATGCTCGAGGCGGCGCATCGCAGGCACGGCAAACTGCCTTGGGCAAGCCTGTTCCAGCCGGCGATCGACCTGGCCGAGAAGGGCTTCGACGTGTCGCCTCGCCTGAGCACGCTGCTGCGGCGTGTGCGGATGCTGCAACTCGACGACACGTCGCGCGCCTATTTCTACGAGATGAGCGGCGTGCCGCGTCGTGCCGGAACGCTTCTTGCGAATCCGGAACTGGCGGCGACGCTCCGCGCGATCGCAGCCGGCGGGGCGGATGCGTTCTATGTCGGCGACATCGCGCGGGATATCGTGGCGAAGGTTCAGGGCTCGGTCAGTCCCGGTGATCTTGCCCTGGAGGATCTTGCCGCCTACCGGACGATCGAGCGCGAGCCGCTTTGCACGCGTTACCGCAAGTGGAAGGTGTGCGGCGCACCGCCGCCCAGTTCCGGTGCACTCACGGTGTTTGGAACGCTCGGTGTGCTCGAGAGCACACCGTTCGCCCGCCAGCCGGCACGCTCCCCGCAGGCGGTGCACCTCATCACCGAGGCCGCACGCCTGGCGTATGCCGATCGCGATCGCTATGTCTCCGATCCCGGGTTTGCGGACGTGCCGGTGGAGGGCCTGCTCGATCGTGCCTATCTCGCCGGCCGGGCGCGGCAGATCCGTCCGGATAGTTCCCTCGGGCGAGCCGATCCAGGTATTCCCAAGGGGGCGGAACTGGCGCGCCTGGCCGACGACGAGTCGTCGGAGCTGCCATCAACCAGTCATGTGTCGATCGTGGATGCGCGCGGCAACGCGGTAGCGCTTACGACCTCGATCGAATTTGCCTTCGGTTCGCAACTCATGGTGCGGGGCTTTCTGCTGAACAACCAGCTGACCGACTTTTCATTCACACCACAACGCGATGGCAAACCGGTTGCAAACCGCATCCAGCCCCGGAAGCGGCCGCGCAGCGCGATGTCCCCCACCCTGGTAATCGATGCGGGCGGGAAGCTCGTGATGGTGATCGGGTCAGCCGGCGGCAGCATGATCATCAATCACGTGGTGAAGATGCTGGTGGGTACCCTTGACTGGGGAATGACGCTTCAGGATGCGATCGACATGCCCAATTTCGGCAGCCGCAACGGACCGACCGAACTCGAGATTGGCGCGGGCATGGACAACTGGGCGGCGCCGCTTCGATCGATAGGTCACGATATCCGGGGCTTTGAAGGAACCAGCGGCATGCACGGCATTCGTCGCACAGCCGCGGGCTGGACAAGCGGCATCGATCCGCGCCGCGAGGGAGCCGCGCGCGGGGAGTGAGCGTTCAGTTGGTGGCGCGAGTCCCCGTCTGGCGGATGATCTTTCCCCACTTCGGGATCTCGGCACGAATCAGTTCGCCAAAGCTCTCCGCGCTTCCGGCGACGACCTCGAAGTCGATCGCGGTGAGCTTGTCGCGGACTTCCGGCAATTTCAGTATCCGGACCAGTTCGCGGTTGTACCAGTCGATGATGTGTTTCGGCGTGCCGCCGGGGGCCATGAATCCGATCCATGAAATCGCCTCGAAATCGGCATAGCCCGATTCGATCATCGTCGGAACTCCCGGGGTGGAGGCGAGCCTGCGCCGACCGGTCGAGGCGAGCACTTTCATCTGGCCCGACTTCATGTAGGGCAGCACGTTGCCGGGGACGAGGAACGCCGCCTGCACCGTGCCGGCGATCACATCATTGATTGCGGGTGCGCTGCCCTTGTAAGGGACATGCACCAGATCGATGCCGGCCGCGGTCTTGAGCATTTCCATCGTGAGATGCGAGCCGCCACCTACCGCGATCGAGCCGTAGTTAAGTTTGCCCGGGCGCGCTTTTGCGTACGCGACGAGTTCAGCGACGTTGTTTACCGGCACGCTGGGATGCACGACAAGAAACTGCGGCGAACTCACTGCATGGGTGATCGGCGCGAGGTCCTTCACCGGGTCGAAGGGCAGCTTGTCGAACAGCGTCGGATTGATCGCGATCGGCCCGTTGAAGGCGACCAGCAGCGTGGAGCCGTCCGGTGGCGCCTTGGCGACATAGTCAGTGCCGATATTGCCGCCCGCGCCGGCCTTGGTCTCGACCACCACCGGTTGCCCGAGCGCCTTCGAGAGTTCCGGCGTCACCAGCCGTGCGGTGAGGTCCATGGTTCCCCCGACGACCGGCACGATGATGCGAACGGGTTTCGAGGGGAAGGCCTCCTGTGCGAGAACTGTGTTCGCGCACAGTGCGCAGGCAAGCGCGGCGAGGAATGCGATCGTTCGGTGCAGGGTGCGTGTCATTCGGTGGGTTCCTTTGTCTTCCTTGCTTGTACGCATGTTATGTGCCGGCATGCGCGGGGTCGTGGTCATAGATCGTGCTGCCGTTTCTGGCGCGTCGCCGAGAAGCTCGCCAGGGGCGGCATCAGGTGGCGGCGAAGATCGGAATGAGGTGCCGCCGGGCCATCCGGAACGGGGCGCGTCCCCTTGATCGTCACCCGCTCCATCATCCGCCGCTGCGGATAATAGTCGTGAAGCGCCGAGTGCTGCACCGAGCGGTTGTCCCAGAACACCACCATGTCCGGCTTCCAGTGGTGGCGGTAGTGGTATTCGTGCATCAGGGTCTTGCGGAACAGAAGATCCAGGATGGAGCGGCTCTCGTCCTCGTCCATGCCCTTGATGTACAGGGTGAACTCGGGGTTGACGAACAGCACCTTTTTCCCGGTGACGGGATGCGCGCTCACCACCGGGTGGGTTGCCGCCGGGTACATGTCCTCGAGGCGGCGAAGCTTCTCACGCCCCTCGGGCGTGCCTGAGAACAGCGCCTTGAACGGCTTGAAGTCATGCACCGCCTCCAGCCCCGACAGGAAGCTCTGCCACTTGGGCGACAGGCGCTCGTAGATTGCGTTCATGCTGACGAAGGCGGTGTCGCCGCCGATGTCGGGGATGATCTTGGAGCACAGCACCGTGCCGAAGGGCGGCGCCTCGCGGAAGGTTTCGTCGCTGTGCCATACATCGGTGGCGCCGGGAGGGTTGCCTTCCTTGTTGTCGTAGACGATCAGTTCGGGGTTGTCGGCGGTGCTGGTCGAGAACGGATGAACGCTGAGTTCGCCGAAATAGCGCCCGAAGCGCATCAGGTCGGCCGATGAAATCTTCTGGTCGGGAAACACCAGCACACCGTGCTCGGCATGCGCGAGGCGGATCGCCTCGATGACCGCCGGTTCAAGCGGACTGCTGAGGTCGAGGCAGGTGATCTCGGCACCGAGAAACACGCCGACGCGCTTGAGCGTGAACGGGAGCGCATTTGCAATGTTCGTGGGCCTTGCGGCGTTGCTGGTGGTCATTCGTCATTTCGCGTAACGGTTGTGAGGGGGCAGGGTAGTATGCTTTTCTAGGAGTATGGGTACAATATTTCCATCAGCCGGCTGGATGAGTTCACGCCGCCTGCTCGTAACG
>CAMBSA010000187.1 GCA_945869935.1 Bordetella parapertussis
GGGGGCGCCGTCCACCGCGTGTCTCGCCGTCGAGGCCGGCGGCGAAGGCTGGCGGATCCGCCTCGACGAAACCGCGGAAGTGCTGCCTGTGCCGGATATAACGACCGTGCCGCTCTGCCGGCCCTGGTTCGTCGGCCTGGCCAACGTGCACGGCCGGCTGGTGTCGGTGGTCGATTTCTCGGCCTTTTCGGGTCCCGGACCCACGCCGCGTTCGTCCGAGGCGCGGGTGGTGGTGTTCGCGGAGCGCTTCGGCGCACACGGTGGATTGCTGGTGTCGCGTGTTGCGGGATTGCGCAATGCGGATGCGTTCGAACCGGTGGCGGCGCTTGCTTCCGGGGCGGGATCGAAGCCCTGGTTTGGATCGCGCTGGCGCGATTCAGAGGGGCGGGATTGGCGCGATCTGAAGCTTCCTGAACTGATCGCGGCGGAAGAATTTCTTCAGGTGGTGCGCTAGATGGGTGGCGCGGTGAATAGCGCGGCAGCGGTCAACAATATGCTTCCGCTAAAGGTTTTCTTCAACATGTGTCGGATCGAGATACAACGGAGAGCCAATGGCCTTCAAGCTGCCGAATTTCGGTAAAGACAAGACGAGCAAAGCGGCGCCGGGCAAGGTTCCTGCAGCCAAGCCTGCCTCCGAACCCGGTGCGTTGCCGCTGATTGGCCGCCTGCGGGTGGCGCAACAGTTGCAACTGCTGGTGGTCGCACTCGCGCTCATCGCGGTCGTGACCGGATTCATCGTGTTCGCGGATTACCGTGCCGCAACGCACGGAACCAACTACGTGACGGTCTCGGGCGAAATGCGCATGCTCACCCAGCGCACTGCCAAGGCGACGCAGACCGCGCTGCTCGGCAATGCGCCGGCATTTCGCCAGCTGCTCGAGGCGCGCGACAAGTTCGTGCAGTCGCTGACCCTGCTCACCCAGGGGGGCGACAGCGCGGGCGAGCGCCTGCCGCCGACGTCCGACGCGGTGATGCCCTCGGTCGAGGCGCTCACGCGCGAGTGGGAGAAGAACGAACGCAACCTGCAGCTGGTGCTCGGGCAGCAGAAGAATCTCCTGGGTCTGGCCACTGCGGTGCGTTCGATCAATTCCGCCAATCCGACGCTGCTTGAGCTCGCCGAGCAGATCCAGGCGGCGCGTCTTGCCGCGAACGCGCCGGCGCGCGAAATCTCCGCGCTCGCGCAACTGGTCACGCTCACGCAGCGCCTTGGACGCGGCGCCAACACCCTGCTCGGCGCGGAATTGGTCGACGCGGATATCGTCGCCGCGATGAGCAAGGACGCGACCACCTTTCGCAGCCTGCTGCAGCAGATTGCCGATTCCGCGCGCGCAGCCGCCAAGGATGCCGACACGACCGACAAGCTGGGCAAGCTCGAGGCCGCGTACAAGGAATTCCAGACCGCGCTCGACGGCATTCTCGCCAACGGCCAGGCGCTGGTGAACGCCAAGAACGCCGGTCGCAAGGTGGTGGACGATTCGGAGAACCTGCTCAAGGCCACCGAGACACTGGTGGGGGCGTATCAGCAGGAGCTCGCCGGACGCGCGACCACGTTCGCCGCGATGGGCGTGCTCGCACTCCTTGGCGCGCTGGTGATCTGGCTGATGGTGAAGGCCTACGCCGACGAACAGCGCAGGCAGGCGATCGCCGCGCGCCGCGAGCGCGAGCAGGAACAGAACCAGAACCGCGCCAACCAGGACGCGATCCTGCGGTTGATGAACGAGATGCAGTCGCTCGCCGAGGGAGATCTCACCACCAAGGCCACCGTGTCCGAGGAGATCACCGGTGCGATCGCCGACTCGGTGAACTACACCATCGAGGAACTGCGCGAACTGGTGGCCCGGATCAACGACGCGTCCACCCGCGTCACCGGCGCGACCGAGGCCGCGCGCGCGACCTCCGGCCAGCTGCTCGGCGCGGCGGAATACCAGTCGCGCGAAATCCGCAGCACGACCGCCGCGATGCTCGAGATGGTGCGCGAGATGACCGACATGTCGGGCAGCACCGGCCAGTCGGCAAGCGTCGCGCGGCAGTCGCTCACCGCGGCGCAAAAGGGCCAGTCGGCGGTGCAGGATTCGATCGCCGGCATGAACGACATCCGCGAACAGATCCAGGAGACCTCCAAGCGCATCAAGCGGCTGGGGGAGTCCTCGCAGGAGATCGGCGAGATCGTGGAGCTCATCTCGGACATCACCGAGCAGACCAATGTGCTCGCGCTCAACGCGGCGATCCAGGCCGCCGCCGCGGGCGAAGCCGGTCGCGGATTCTCGGTGGTGGCGGAAGAAGTGCAGCGGCTTGCCGAGCGCAGCGGCGAGGCGACCAAGCAGATCGCGGCGATCGTCAAGACGATTCAGACCGATACCGGCGACGCAGTGGCGGCGATGGAACGCAGCACCCGCGGCGTGGTCGACGGAGCGCGCCTGTCGGATGCGGCGGGACAGGCACTGGCGGAAATCGGCGAGGTATCGCAGCGGCTGGCGTCGCTGATCGACACGGTGTCGACCACTGCGAAGACGCAGGCGAAGAACGCCGGCACCGTGGCGGGCAACATGCAGGACATCCTGCGGATCACGCAGCAGACCACCGAGGGCACCAAGCAGACATCGGCCTCGGTGGAGGAACTCGCCAAGCTCGCCACCGAACTCAAGAGCTCGGTGTCGCGGTTCCGGGTGTAGTTGCGAAAGCCACGATAAGCGCAATGCGATACAACGCATGAGCCGAAAAAGCACCGGCTTCGACACCGGGCCGCTTGCCTGGGTCAAGGGCGAGATCGATTCCGCGCTGAAACGCGGTGCCGATGCGCTTGTCGCGTTCGAACGCAAGCCGGAGGATGCGATGCAGATCCGGCTCGCGCATGCCAGCCTGCACCAGGCGCACGGCGCGATCAACATCGTCGGGCTGGACGGAGTCACCCGCGTGAGCGAGGCCCTCGAAGGCCTGATCGCCGCGCTGGACACCGTGCCGGAGAAGCGCACGCCCGATGTGTTTGCACTGGCTGCCCGCGCCTTCGCGGAGCTCGCGGGCTACATCGAGGATCTGTCCAAGGGCGCGGCAAACCGCCCGCTGCGGCTGCTGCCCGTGTACGAAGCACTCGCGTCGGAATTGGGCCGTCCGGTCGATCCGGTCGATCTTTACTATGTTGACCTGACGCGCAAACCGCCGCCGCGCGATACCGCCTCGGTTCGGACGGCGAGCGAGGACATGCGCGTCATTGCGCGCACCGCCCGGGGGCGATACCAGCGGGGCTTTCTTCGCTGGCTGAAAAGCGATCCGGTGGGCGCGGAGGAAATGCGCGCCGCGGTGGCCGAAGTGGAACTGGCGCAGGGTGTCAGCACCCAACGCGCCTTCTGGTGGAGCGCGCTCGGGTTTCTCGAAGCGCTTAGCGCCCGAGCGATACCGCCCGCGCTGGATGCGCGCCGGCTCATTACCCGGATCGAGCAGCAATTGAAGAGCCTGTCGGAAGGCTCGCCCTCGATTTCCGAACGCCTGATGCGCGAAGTGCTGTTCTTCGTCGCGCATGCGGGTGCGGCGGCGGGCGTCGCGGAACAGGTGAGAAATGTCTACGGACTCGCCGAGACGCTGCCGGCCCCGCCTGCGACCGAGACCGCGCAGGTGACGGTCGATCCCGGCATCGCGCGCGCGCGCCTGGATGAAGCCAAGGGCGCGTGGAACCGCTGCGCCTCGGGTGAAGCGCCCGATCTGTCGGCGTTCTGCGGTCATCTGCTCGCCTTGCGCGAGAGCGCGACTGCGCTTCGACATCCGGAACTCACCGCGCTCGTAGCCCGGATCTCCGCGGCGGGTGACTGGATCGCGTCGGACGCTTCGCGCATGAGCGATGCCGCCGCGCTCGAGATCGCCGCCGGCCTGCTTCTGGTCGAGGATGCGCTCGCCGGGTTCGACGCGCTCGGCGAAGAGTTCCAGGAACAATCGGCGTTCATCCGTGAGCGACTCGAGGCGCTGATCGAGGGCCGGCTATTACGCACCACGCCCGAGAATGCGGCGATGGAGGAAATCGCGCAGCGCGCGCAGGATCAACTGCTCGTCAGCCAGGTCGCGGGCGAGATGAAAACGAATCTCGCCGACATCGAAAAAGCGCTCGATGCGTATTTCCGCGATACCTCGCGCCGTGCGGAACTCGCCGCGGTGGAACGGCCGATGCATCAGCTTGTCGGCGCCTTCGATATTCTTGGCGAGGATCGCGCCAAGGAGGCGGTTAAATCCTGTCTCGCGCTGATCCGCCGCTTCGCCGCACCGGACGCCGCACCCACGGAGGATGAATTCGGCGCGCTGGCGCAAACCCTCTCGGGCATTGGTTTCTATGTCGAGGGCCTGGTCAACGGCGATGCGGACTTCGATACTGCAATGCGACCGCTCGAGGCGCCGGTGATCGAGGGCTTCGACGCCGAGCTTGTCGTGCCGGTGGCGGTACCGCAGACGCAGGTCGAAGCGGCGTCTGCGTCGCTGCCCGAACTGTCACCTACGGTGCCGCTCGAGGTGCCGCCCGATGTGACGGCTGACACAACGCCGCCTGCGGCGCTCGTCGCCGAGCCGGTCGATCCCGAACTGCTGCCGATCTATCTCGAAGAAGCGCGGGAAGTGCTGGAGTCAATCGGCGTCGGTCTTGGTGCGATGCGCGCAGGGGATGCGGACAAGACAACGCTTACCGAAGTGAGGCGCGGTTTTCATACGCTCAAGGGCTCGGGCCGCATGGTCGGCCTGAACCGGCTGGGCGAGGCTGCCTGGTCGGTTGAGCAGACGATGAATGTCTGGCTCGCCGAACAACGCGAGGTTTCTCCCGCACTCGCCCGTCTCGTCGACGTTGCCGCGACGTATTTTTCCGACAGCGTTGCCGCGCTTGAGGCCGGAGGCGTGGCGGGTGACGATTCTTCGGTGGTGGCGCTCGCGACGCGGGTACGCAGCGGCGAGCCGGACGCGGTCGATGAGCCAGCGGCGGTCGATGAGCCAGCGGCGGTCGATGCGCTCGAGGCGGTGGTCGAATCACCGGTGATCGACGTTGCATCCGCGCCGGAACTTCCGTCCTTCATCGATACCGAGCCCGTCGACCTGCCTGAAGAAATTGTCGTGTCGGTACCCGATTCCGTCATTCCCGAATTCGCGGCACCGGCACCGGTCGATATCCCCGCGTCGGCGGCGAACGAGTCCGAGGTGGTGGTGCCTGCGGTGGTGGTCCCCG
>CAMBSA010000188.1 GCA_945869935.1 Bordetella parapertussis
CGAGGCGCGCTATGCCAACAAGGCGGTGATCGGCGATCGCAACTTCATCTACCAGAACTGGCGCTGGGTGCGCTGGCAGGCGGCCACCGGCAGTGCAAAGGTGTTCCACTACCGCTACAACAAGCGCCCGCCGTTTCCGCCGGGGGCGACGTATTCCGAGGACACCGGTGAACGGCTCGGCGCTTTCCACGGCACCGAGATCCCCTACATCTACCGCAACCTGCATGTGCGCGACTGGCCGTGGACCTACGTCGACCGGCAGCTGTCGGAGTCGATCTCGAACTACTGGACCAACTTCGCGCGCAACGGCGACCCGAACGGCCCCGGCCTGCCCGAGTGGCCGCAATTCAGCGAACGCCATCCGACGGTGATGCACTTCAACGACACGCCCACGGTGGGCGGTGTGCCGCACCTCGAACGCCTGCAGTTCTGGGAGGCGTTCTACGAGCGTCTGGGCGTGAGGCGCTCGTAGGGCCAGGGTTATATCAGCGAACCGCGGCCTGGATCAGCGAACCGCGGCCCGGATCAACGAACCGCGGCCCGGATCAACGAACCGCGGTTCAGATCAGCGAACCGCTGTTGACCATGCCGCCGTCGATCGTGACCACGGTGCCGGTGGTGTAGCTCGACAGGTCGGAGGCGAGCAGCGCGACGGTCGCGCCGATTTCCTCCACCTTCGCCGCGCGGCCGAAGGGAAAGCCCTTGGAGAATTCCTCCCAGCGCGACTCGTCGCCGTGTACGCGCTTGGACTCGGTCTTCATCAGGCCGATCAATCGCTCGGTCGCGACCGGGCCCGGGTTGACGCCGACCACGCGCACGCCGTCGCGGTCGCTCTGGCCGCCGAGCGCACGGGTGAAGGCCATCAGCGAGGCATTGCACGCCGCGCCCGCGATATAGCCCGCGTCCGGTGCTTCGCCGCCGTTGCCGAGGATGTTGATGATCACGCCCTTGCGGCGCGCCTTCATGTTCCGGTAGAACTCGCGGCACATGTTGATGTAGCCGAACACTTTCAGATCGAAAGCGGCGCGGAAGCGGTCTTCGTCCACATCAAGGATCGTGCCGCGCGGGGTGGAACCCGCGTTGTTCACCAGGATGTCGAGATCGGGGTATTTCGCCGCGAGTTCCTGTGGCCGGCCGCGTTCGGCGAGGTTGATCGCGTGGGTGGTGACCGCGACACCGTGGTCTTTCTCCAGCCGTTGTTTCGCGGCTTTCAGGTCCGCCTCGGTGCGGGAGATGAGGATGATCGAGCAGCCTTCGGCGGCGAGGAACTGGGCAATCGAGAATCCGATGCCCTGCGATCCGCCGGTGATCAGCGCGGTACGGCCTTTGAGTTTGAGGTCCATGGTGAGTCTCCTGTTGTTGGTGCTGCTTCGATTCGCGCGATGTCAGGCTTTGCCGCGTCGCAGTCCGGCGGTTTTCTTCGCGTCGACGGTCATGGTCGTCGGATCGATGAACACACCGTAGTCGTTCCTGGCAGCGTCGATGCCCACCGTGCCGTTGCGCACAT
The DNA here is from genome assembly GCA_945869935.1 of Bordetella parapertussis. Classification (GTDB taxonomy): domain Bacteria; phylum Pseudomonadota; class Gammaproteobacteria; order Burkholderiales; family SG8-39; genus CAMBSA01. The sequence goes on from CAMBSA010000188.1 coordinate 1,508, forward strand.
CGTCTAGCACGAGATCCGCCGGGCGTTCGTGCGGATCACCGTAGCCGCCGCCGCCGCCCGCGACCTGGTGGAACACCGTGCCCGTCGGGATGCCGCGGATGATCTCCTTGGTTTTTGCGCTGCGCGTGTTTCCGTCCGGGTAGCGCAGCGTGATGGCGTTCGTCGTGCCCGACATCCCGCCGAAGAAGCCGAAGGCGCGCGCTTCCTCCTCGACGCCATCGCCAAAGGCCACGCCGGTCACGTTTTCGCCCTGCAGGATGAACTCGGTCTCCACACCGAGGCCGCCGCGCCAGCGGCCGGCACCGGCGGAGTCGGGCAGATATTCGTGTTTCACCAGAAAGTGCGGATCGTGGATTTCGAACATTTCGTAGTCCTGCGCGAGGATGCCGCCTGCGCAGTTGATAAGCCCGATATGGTCGTAGCCGTCGGCCCCATGCGTGCCGCCCGAGCCGCCCTTGAGCGACAGGAACAGGATGTCCACGTAGGGGTGGTTGTGCCGGGTATCGAGCCCGGAGATGGCGCAACCGAGAAAACGGTTCCATCCTGCGGTCACGCGTTCGGGCAGCGCCTTGGAGAAGGCGCGGAAGATCGCATCCGAGGTGGGCCCGGTGATCGAGTTGCCGAAGGTGGTGGCAGCCGGGAATTTTGCGTTGAGGAACGAGCCTTCCGGATTGATGATGCGTATCGGGCGCAGCAGCCCGGCGTTGTGCGGGATGTCGGGCTTGATCAGCATGAGGAAGGTGAGCAGTAGCGCGGACGCGGTCGCCGAATGCGGCGCGTTGACGAAGCCCGGCGTCTGCGGTGAGGAGCCGGTGAAATCGAATGTCACCTCGTCTCTCTTCACCGTCACCGCGAGATTGATCTTCATCCGCGTGCCATCGGTCACGCCGTCGTAGAAGGCCCAGGATTCGCCGTGGTAGGTGCCATCGGGGATCGCTTCGATCTCCTTTCGCACCATCTTCTCGGTGCTGTCGAACAGATGTTCGAGCAGGGATTCCAGGTTTTTGTCGCCAAAACGTTCGATCAGCGCCATGTAGCCGCGCTCACCGACGGTGCAGCCGCCGATCTGCGCGCGGATGTCTTCCTCCACGATCTTCAGGCGGATGTTGGAGAAGATCAGATTCCACACGTCGCGCCGCAGCGTGCCGCGATCGACCACCTTGACCGCGGGGATTCGCAGCGCCTCCTGCCAGACTTCGCGCGCCTCGGGGTTGTAGCCGCCGCGCACCGCGCCGCCGATGTCCGCCTGGTGGCCCTTGCACGCCGCCCAGGCGACAAGTTTCTTTCCGTGGAAGATCGGCTTGAACACCGCCACGTCGTTGTTCTGGTTGCCGCCGCTGAACACGTCGTTGTGCAGGATGACATCGCCGGGATGGATGTCGTCGCCGAAAAAGCGCACCACGTTCTCGCAGGCCGGCTGAAGCGCGAAGGCGAGCACCGGGATGTACTCGGTCTGCTCGAGCATGCGGCCTTTCGCGTCGTACAGGCCGGTGACGAAGTCACGCGCCTCGTTGAGGATCGGCGAGCGCGTCGTGCGCAGCAGGGTGAGGCCCATCTCCTCGGTGATGGATTTGAGCCTTCGTTGCAGCACCGACACCTGGATCGGGTCAACCTTGCGCCGGGCCGGCGCGGCGCGGGAGCGGACAGGCTTGTTTTTTTTCATGACACTGCTCCCAGCAGACAGTTGCCCTGTGCATCGTAGTCCGCGCGATAGCTCGCGGGCACGACGATGGTGGTATTGACGCTCTCGATGATCGCCGGGCCCGCGATGCGGTTGCCGTGAACGAGGCGGTCGCCGTCGTAGACCGGAACCTGCGCGAACCGGCCGCGTTCGGGAATGTAGGCGGGGCGCCGTCCCTTGAGCGCATGCGCCGGATTCGGCTTGCCGCGCGGCTGGCGCGGGGCGGCGGGTTTGGCGGTGACGCCGATCGCGGAGAGACGCACGTTCAGGAGTTCCACCACCGTGCCGTCGTCCTTGAGCGAATAGCCGTACATCCGGTCGTGATGATCGTGGAAGAGGTCGCGGATGCGGCCCCAGTCCGCCTTCGCAAGCAGCGGAGCGGGTACCGGGACGCTCACCTCGTGGTACTGGCCTAAATAGCGCAGATCAAGGCTGTAGTGCAGGCGTTGCCGCGCGCGCGAGATTCCTTCCGCGGCGAGCGTGTCGCGTGCCTGGTTCGCCATCTCGTCGAGCAGTTCCCGGATGCGCGCGTTCTTCTCGCGGCCTTGCGGTAGCGGTTGCGCGAGGCTGCGTACATAGTCGCGTTTGAGATCGGTGCGAAGCATGCCGGAGGCGCAGAAGATCGAGGAGTCGCGCGGCACCACGATGCTGCGGATATCGAGTTCGGCTGCGATCGCGGCACCGTGAATCGGGCCCGCGCCACCCGCGCAGAGGATCGGGAACTCCCTTGGGTCGTAGCCCTTCTGTACCGAGATCTCGCGAATCGCGGAGGCCATGTTCACGTTGATCACCTGGATCATGCCGTGCGCCGCCTGCACCAGGTCCATGCCAAGGGGCTTCGCGATGCGATCACGGATCGCGCGCTCGGCGGCTTTTACGTCGAGTTTCATCCTGCCGCCGGCGAAGAAGTCGGCCGAGATGTAGCCGAGCACGAGGTTCGCGTCGGTGCAGGTGGGCTGCGTTCCGCCGCGCCCGTAGCAGGCGGGGCCGGGCGCGGCGCCGGCGCTTTGCGGGCCCATGCGCAAGAGGCCGCCGTCGTCGATCCATCCAATCGAGCCGCCACCCGCGCCGACGGTGTTGATCTCCATGCTTGGCAGGGCGAGCGCGTAGCGGTTCACCGTGCCGGAGGTAGTGACCGAGGGCTCGCCCTTGCGCACGAGCGCGGCGTCGAAGCTGGTGCCGCCCATGTCGATGGTGATGAAGCTGTCCTTGCCGCTCGCCTGCATGCAGGCCAGGCCGGCGGCCGGCGCGGCGGCGGGGCCGGAGAGCAGGGTCATCGCCGCGAGTTTCGACACTGCCGCGGGCGAGGCGACGCCGCCGTTGGACTGCATGATGAGCAGCGTGCCGGTGTAATTCGCCTCATCGAGCTTGCGTGTGAGGTTGCCGAGGTAGCGCGCGAGGATCGGGCCGACCGCCGCGTTCAGCACGGTGGTGCTGGTGCGTTCGTAGAAGCGAACCTGCGGCAGGACTTCCGAGGAGGCCGAGACATAGGCCTGCGGCAGCGCTTCCCGAATCAGCCGCGTTGCTTCTGCCTCGTTGTCGGCGTTGGCGTGCGAGTGCATGAAGCAGATCGCGACCGCCTCGACCTGTTCGCGGCGAAACATCTCGACCGCGGCCTCAATGTCGTTCCGGTCAAGCCCGGTCAGTTGATTACCTGCGGCGTCGACCCGCTCGGTGGCGGGAAGCCGAAGGTGACGCGGCACGATCGGCGCCGGCGGATGGAAGCGGTTGTCGTACATCACTTCGCGCACGCCGCGGCGCATCTGCAATGCGTCGCGGAAGCCGCGTGTGGTGACAAGGCCGGTGCGTGCGACGTTGCCGGTGAGTACCGCGTTGGTCGTCACCGTCGTGCCGTGGACGATGATCGCGACCGATTTCATGAAACGCGCGAAATCCGCACCGGTTTTCCCGGCGAGCGCCGCGAGGCCGCTCATCACCGCGAGCGACGGGTCCGCCGGCGTGGAGAGTTCCTTGTGGGTGAGCGTCGACCCAC
>CAMBSA010000189.1 GCA_945869935.1 Bordetella parapertussis
TCTTGGCGTCCTTGGCCTCTTGGCGTCTTGGCGGTTAAAGAGAACGTCTACCGCCCTCGACCCGCAATCGCCCGCGAAAGCAATATCACCGGGATCAGTCCCACGCCCACGATCACCAGCGACGCAGCGGCCGCCTGCGGCAGGCGTTCATCAGAAGCAAAGTGATAGGCCTGCACCGCGAGCGTGTCGAAGTTGAAGGGCCGCAGCGCGAAGGTGACGGGCAGTTCCTTCATTACGTCGACGAACACGATCAGTATCGCGGTGAAGAGGCTGCCCGCGAGCATCGGCGCGTGCACCCGCGCGAGCACCTGTCGCGGCGAGAGACCGAGGCTGCGCGCCGCGTCTTCCATGCTTGGCTTCACTTTCGCAAGGCCCGCCTCCACCGTCTGCAATGCCACCGACAGAAAACGCACGAGGTAGGCGTAGATCAGCGCCGCCGCGGTGCCGGTGATGAGCAGGCCCACCTTGATGTTGAATTGCGTCTCGAGCAGGCCGGCGATCCAGTTGTCCAGTCGAGTCACCGGAATGAGGATGCCGACCGCGATCACCGCACCGGGCACCGCATAACCCAGCGCCACGCCGCGATTGGCCCAGCCGACGATGCCGCTGCGTGTGAGGCGTGCCGCGTAGGCGAGCAACAGCGCAATCGCCACCGCGGCCACGGAGGCCATCGCCGCGAGCGAAACGCTGTTCATCGTGAAGCCGAAAAACCGCGCATCGAACAGCGGCTCGGGTTCGGTGAGGATCAGCCGCAACAGGATCAGCGCGGGCAGCAGGAATCCGAAGACTGGCGGCAGCGCGCAGACAAGCGTCATGCCCCAGGCGCGAAGACCGCCCTGCGGTTGCAGCCGGTCGGAACTTCGCGCAATGCCCTGGTCGTAGCGTGCCGCACCGCGGTTCCAGCGCTCGAAGGCGATCAGCGCGATCACCACCGCGAGCAATCCCGCGGCAAGCTGCGAGGCGGCGGCCGCATCGCCCATCGAGAGCCACGCCCGAAAGATGCCGGTGGTGAAGGTCTGCACGCCGAAGTACGCGACCGTGCCGAAATCGGCGAGCGTCTCCATCAGAGCGAGCGCGATGCCAGCGGCGATCGCCGGACGCGCAAGCGGAATCGCGATCCGGAAAAACGTCCCGCGCGCGGTGAGGCCGAGCAGGCGCCCGGCTTCGAGCAGATTGCGCGACTGCTCGATGAAGGCCGCGCGCGCGAGAAGGTACACATAGGGATACAGAACCAGCGAGAACATCAGCACCGCGCCGCCGACCGAACGCACATCGGGGAAACGGTAGCCGCCCGCCTTCCACCAGGGAATGTCCCGCAACGCGGTCTGAAGCGGACCCGCGAACTGCAGGAAGTCGGTGTAGGCATAGGCAATCACGTAGGCCGGTACAGCAAGCGGCAGCACCATCAGCCATTCGAAGGCGCGCCGCCCGGGGAAGCGGTAACTCGTCACCAGCCAGGCGGGAATAACGCCAAGGATCGCCACGCCGACTGCGACGCCCGCGCAGAGCGCGAGTGTGTTCCGCACGTACTCGGGCAACACCGTATCGATAAGATGCGCGATCGTGCCCAGACCGGGCTTGGCCGCCTGAACCACGACCGCTAACAAGGGCACAACGAGCAGCGTCGCCACAGCGAGCGCAACACTCCCCAGCACGCCAAGCGAGCGGATGCGCTGGAAAACCTTGCGTGCGGGAGAGCGCGAGAAAGTCATTGAACGTGACACGAAACAGGCCCGGGACGGCGGCGTGAAAGCAAGAAAAAGGCGTCCCGAATCAGTGCGGGACGCCGCAAGTTTCCGGAGAGATTATCAAGAATGATTCTTGTTTGTTGTTCGCTAAACGGTTCTATAATAAGAGCATGTTACCTGCAGCCGGACTCGCAGTAGGTGCCTTGTCGACAGAATCCAATCTGTCGCGGACAGATGCGGCCGTCCCGATCCTGAGCCTGCGCGGCGTGCGCCAGTCCTACGACGGGCACGAGGTCGTGCGCGGTCTCTCTCTTGAATTGAAGCGTGGCTCGATCGGTTGTCTACTCGGCCCGAGCGGCTGCGGCAAGACCACGGTACTTCGCTGCATCGCCGGATTCGAGACGCTCACGACCGGCGAGATCCGCATCGACGGCGAGGTGGTGAGCGGACCGGGCGTGCAACTGCCGCCGGAGCGCCGTCGCATCGGCATGGTGTTCCAGGACTACGCGCTGTTCCCGCATCTTACGGTGGCGAAGAACGTCGCCTTCGGCCTGCGTGGCTTCGACCGCAAGGAACAATCGAAGCGCATCGCGCAAAGCATCGAACTCGTCGGCCTGCAGGGACACGAGGACAAATACCCGCACCAGCTCTCCGGCGGCCAGCAGCAGCGCGTAGCACTTGCGCGCGCCCTCGCCCCGGGGCCGCAGCTGCTGCTGCTCGACGAGCCCTTCTCCAATCTGGATGTGGACCTGCGCGAGCGGCTCGGCCAGGAAGTGCGCGACATCATCAAGCGCGCCGGCATCACCGCGATTCTCGTCACCCACGACCAGAACGAAGCATTCGCGATCGCCGACGAGATCGGCATCATGCACGAGGGCGAAATCTGCCAGTGGGACACCGCCTACAACCTGTATCACCGGCCGGCGAGCCGCTTCGTTGCGGATTTCATCGGCCAGGGCGTGCTGCTGCCGGGCTCAGTCGTGTCATCGAACCAGGTGCGGGTCGAGATCGGCATGCTCAACGGCGATGTGCCCTCCAACTGCGGCATGGGTTGCGATGCCTGCGGCAAAGGCTGCGAAGTCACCGTGCTGTTGCGCCCCGACGACGTGATCCACGACGACTCCAGCAACTTGCGCGCCGAGATCCTCTCGCGCGCCTTCCGCGGTGCGGACATCCTCTATACCCTGCGCCTGGACAGCGGCCGCAAGGTGCTGGCGCTGGTGCCGAGCCACCACAACCATTCGATCGGCGAGCGCATCGGTATCCGTCTCGCCGCCGATCACGTGGTGACCTTCCCGCCCCTGCCGGCGGAATTTGCCGAAGGCGCACACGCTGCCTGAGCCTCAGGGCACAGAACCGCCCTGCGCCGAAATTGCGCACTTTGCCATTTTCAGAGCAAGTATAGACGCGGCGAAATCGACATTTCGATTGCTAACATTGGCAATCCCCCACCGCCATGAGACAGCCGGCGCTACTTGAACGCCGCCGGCGCACCGCCATCCACCATCAGGGTGGCGCCGGTGATGTAGGAGGCCTCGTCCGACGCAAGGAACAGGATCGGATACGCGACTTCGATCGGCTCCGCCCAGCGCGCGAGCAGCGAGTCTGTCCTGGTATCGGCGCGCATCTCGTCCTCCGTCTTTCCGCGCGCACGGCCGCGGCCGATGGTGAAGGGCGTGAGCGTTCCGCCCGGACACACAGCGTTCACCCGTATGCCGTGCTCCGCCTCTTCCGCCGCAAGATTGTTGGTCATCGCGAGCAGCGCCGCCTTGGAGGCGTCGTACGCGGCAAAACCCTTGCGTCCGCGCACCGCGTAGCAGGACGAGACGTTGACGACGCTCGCGCGGCCGCTCGTGCGCAAGGCGGGCAAGGCAGCGCGGCATAGGTTGAGCGCGCCGATCACGTTCACACCGAACACGCGCTCCCATTCCGCGCTGTCGCCGTTGACAATCGTGTCGGTGTTGCGCACCGCGGCGTTGTTCACCAGCACATCCAGCCGGCCGAATTTTTCCAGTGCGAAACGCGCGGCTTCCGCCGCGTCGCTGTGATCGGTGATGTCGGCCGAGCACGCATCGACGCGCGCGCCCGGGTTCGCCGCGCGGATACGCTGCAGCGTCGCCTCGAGCGCCTGCGCATCGCGGTCCACCAGCAGCACGCCCGCGCCTTGGGCGCAGAACAGCTCACCGGTTGCGGCACCGATGCCGCCCCCGCCGCCTGAGATGATCGCCACCTTGCCCGCCATGCGCGAAGTCATCAGCTATCCCTAGTAGTGCAGCCAGGCGTTGTACATGTGATACGACATGTCGGCGGTGTGCTGCACAATGAAGCGCACGCGGTCCTGCCAGTACACGGTGTTGGCGTAGCGCGCGAAGGCGATTGGCCCGAGCGCGCCGTGTTCCTCCTCCACATGCGAGGCATGCACCGCGAGCGATTCGAGCGCGTTATCGGGAATCTTGTAGTGCTTTTTTACGCCGTGGTAGATGCGACCGAGCACCGCCGGATTGCGACGTTCCATGGTGAAGGACACCGCCGCGATCGCCTCCACCGGCGAGAGCGTGGTCTGCACGATCTCCAGCCAGTGGCGCAGCGCCCAGGTTTCCATGCGCGGCAGGTCCTGCGCGCGCTTGCCCTCATCCCAGCCAAGCGCATCGAGCAGGCGCATGTTGAGCGCGATATGCCCGCCCTTGCCCGAGGTGGTGCCGTGCTCTTCCTCCGACAGGTTCTCGAAAATCATGTCCGCGAGATCGGGATCGGGACAGCGCGACCACATCGTGCCAAAGAGCTTGTTCGCCGGATGCGCCCAGAGCGTCACCTGGTGGCGCCAGCCGGCAATCTGGTCGAGCGTCGCGGTACCCGCCTCCACCGGGCGCACGAACGGATGGTTGCGCCGGTCGCGCGAGGGATGGTCGATGATCGCATCCAGTTCGCGCACGAAGTCATCGGTGGAGAGCACCGGGCCTTCGGTGCGGAAGATGCCCTGGCGAAAATCTGCGGTGTTGCCTGACATTGCTTCCTCACTCGCGTTGGGTTGGTGCCGTCTTCCTGCCGGATAATCATTGGACGTCAGGATAAATGTTGAACTTTCTTATTGAAAGCACCCGCCCCATGTGTGAAATCGGACGATTGACGTACAGAACTGATACTAAGTAGCTTGACGTTCAACCCGATTGCAGGTCGAAGATTACCGGAATATCTATGGTGAATTCCTTGCTGCGCAATGCGGACGGTATCTGTGTCATCGGCTTGGCCTTCTTCACCATGTCGAGCGCGGTGTCGTCGAGGATCTGGTGGCCGCTGGAAGTCTTGACGGTGGTGGCCTGGATCATGCCGTTGGCACCGATCAGCAGGCGGATCTCGACCTTGCCCTGCCAGCCCTTTTCCATTGCCACCGCGGGATAGCGCTTGTAGCGCCGCGCCGCGACGATGATCGCCATGCGGTACTGGTCGAGCGAGCCCGAATCGGCCGTGTCGCTGCCGGCTTTCGCGGC
>CAMBSA010000190.1 GCA_945869935.1 Bordetella parapertussis
CGAGTCCGGCCGCGCGGACGTGTTCATGACCGATTACCCCTACAGCCGCCGTTTGCTGGACAATGCGGACTGGGCGAAGCTTCTTTCGCCCCCGAAATCGTTCAACATCACCTCGTATGCCTACGCGGTGAAACCGGGCGACGAGCAATGGCTCAGGACGCTCGATGAATTCGTGGCGAAAATAAAGAGCGACGGCAGGCTCGACGCCGCAGCAAAACGCAACGGCCTGAGCGAGATAGTCGTGCGCAACTAGGAAAGGACGCCCCCGGCATGCACCCCATCGCGCGGCATACGGGTGAACGCAGGCCCGGCGATGCGGCAACCGGTCCGGCTCCAGCCCTCGTGCCCGCACCTGAGGCGCCCGGCAAGTGAAGCCCGGCATGACGAAGCGCGCCCGGCAAGCCGCGTGTCGGCCGGTGCAGGCTGAACATCGCCCCGCGCAGACAGAGGGCGTGCACGGATGAAACACCTGCGCCAGTACAACAGCATCACCGTGCTGCTCGCCGGGCTGATCGTCTCCAGCGTGATCGTGATCGGCACCGCGTTCTTCGTGTTCAATGAGCGCGAGGAAATATTCAAGCGCGAAGAACAGTTGGCCGCGCTGTATGCACGGGTGCTCGATGACAACGTCACCCGCACGTTCGAAACGGTCGATGTAACCCTGGGCCTGGTTGCCGAGGCGATGCGCTTGCCCGGCGGAACCGACCGCGAATTCCGCATTATCCGCAAGGTGATGACCGATGCCCTGAGCAACTTCACCTACCTGCGCAGCATTTCGATCCTGGACGAGCAGGGCGCGGTGCTGATCAGTTCCAACGAAATGAACCAGGGCAGGACGGTACACCTGGGCAAGATCGCGCAAGGCATGGAAACCGGGCAGATCCGCATCAGCCTGCCCGCGTTCGGACGCGATCTCGACGCGAGCGACGTGTCGCTGCCGGCCACGACCGGCGCCACCAGCTGGTTCATCCCGGTGGTGATGAAATTCACCACGCCGTCGATTTCCACGCTCTACCTCGTGGCAACGGTGAATCCCGATTTCATCGCCAATTATTTCGAACTCGCCCTTGACGAACCCAGCGCAAGCGCGGCCCTGCTTCGGTATGACGGCGTGATGCTCGCCGGCACCAGCAATCTCCCGATGACTCCGCTGCGCCAGATCCGCGAGCTGCCGGTATTTACCGAGTTTCTCCCGCAGAAGGAACACGGCGTATATACCGCGAAAGGCATCGGCGACCAGGAAAGCATCTCGGCGTTCCGCACCGCGAGAAATCAGCCGGTGATCACGCTGGTGCAGCTGTCCAAACGCCGGGTGAACAGCCAATGGATTGAGATCAACCGCTGGCTGGTGACCGGTGGCCTCGCGTTCGAGTTTCTCGCACTTGCGTTGACGCTCTCGGCATGGCGCAGCGTGCGTTCGCGCGAACGCGTGGCCGCCCGGCTGGATGCCACGTTCACGCAGCTTCGCGAGAACGAGCGCAACTACCGCGCGGTGGTGGACAACATCGACGAAGTCGTGTTTCGTGCCGACGAGAACGGATGCTTCACCTTCATCAATCCGACCTGGACCCGGATATCCACGCTTCGCGCGGAAGACACTCTGGGCAAGCCGGTCGCCGGGTTTTTCGCAGCGGAAGACCACGCGAGGATCTCGTCTCTGATCCGGCAGGCAACTGCCGAAAGTCCCTACGTGGAAGCCTCGCTGCCGCTCGCGGATGGCAAACCCCGCAAAGTGGAAATCACCGCGCGTCCGCTCATCGATGAGAACCGGACGCGCATCGGCACCGCGGGCACCATCACCGATGTCACCGAACGGATCGCAGCACAGCAGCGAATACGCGAGCAGTTGCGATTCACCGAGCAGCTGATCGAGGTCAGCCCGTCACCGGTGTTCATCAAGGACGAGAAAGGCGCCTTCCTGATGGTGAATCGCGCCTGGGAGGTGTTCACCGGCCATGGCCGGATCGATGTGTTGGGAAGGACCGTGCGCGACCTGCTCTCGCAGGACCGCTCCGAGCTCGAATTCAAGCGCGACGATGCACTGCTGACCGAAGGCGGAGAGGTCCGCTACCAGACCCGCATCAGCCGCGCCGACGGCGCGCAACGCGACGTGCTTTTCAGCAAGGCCTGCTTTCTGGATGCAAACGGCAAGGTCGCGGGCCTCGTCGGCGTGCTCGCCGATGTCACCGAACTCAAGGAAGCCGAAGTCCAGACACGGATCGCGCGGGATGCCGCCGAGGACGCCAACCGTGCCAAGAGCGAGTTCCTTGCCAACATGAGCCACGAGATCCGCACACCGCTCAACAGCATCCTCGGCATGACGCGCCTCGCGCTCAATACGCCACTCACCCCGGAGCAACGTGACTACCTGGAAACCGTGAATTCCTCGGGCGAATCGCTGCTGTCCATCATCAACGACTTACTGGATTTCTCCAAGATCGAAGCCGGGCGGATCGAGCTCGAATCGGTCGCCTACGACCCGCGCGATCTCGCCACGGGCATTCTGCGCCTGCTTGCGCTACAGGCGCACGGCAAGGGGCTGGAACTTCTGCTGTCGGTGGACGACTCCGTTCCGGCACAGTGCCTCGGCGATCCGCATCGCATCCGGCAAGTGGTCATCAACCTCCTCGGCAACGCGATCAAATTCACCGACCGCGGAGAAGTCGAGGTGCGGATAAGGCCCGTACCTGCAGCAGAACCGCAATTCCTCGAATTCGCGGTTCGCGACACCGGACTGGGCATCCCGCGGGAAAAGACCGAGGCGATCTTCAATGCCTTTTCGCAGGCCGACACCTCGACCACGCGGCGCTATGGCGGCACGGGACTGGGACTTGCGATCTCCTCGCGCCTCGCACACCTGATGTCCGGCGAGATCACGGTCCACTCCACGGTCGGCACCGGCAGCACCTTCATCCTGCGCGTGCCCCTGACCGTAGTGTCGGCCGCGCCCGCGGTCACGGTGTCGCTCGGCGGAAAGAAAGCGCTCGTCATCGACGATCATCCCGGTGCCCGCGCGCAGATGTCGGCACTGCTCGTCGCGCGCGGTGCACAGGTACAGTCGGTCGCCGGTGTCGCTGCTGCGCGACGCGAAATCGAGCTTGCCCGGGGGGCGGGCGCAAGCTACGACTGGATATTCATCGATTTCCGCCCCGGGGAAACGACGGAACCGCTGCGACTGATCGGGGAATGGTCTCAGTTTTTTTCTCAGCGCGTGCTGATGCTTGAGGTAAGCGCAGCCGTGCCCGCAGCGGATACAACGGTGCGAAGCCTGCGCAAGCCGATTGTCACCCGCGAACTGGATGCGCTGCTCGACGGGGGCAGTGGACGACATGCGCTTGGCGCCGGTGCCAGCGGCGGGTCGGAGGCGATCACGGGCGCATCCATCCTTGTCGCGGAAGACCATCCGGTGAACCAGACGCTGATACGCCGGCTGCTCGAGAAACGCGGATACGCGGTGACGCTCGCGACGAACGGCAGACTTGCGCTGGAGGCACTCAAGGAACGGCGCTTCGACCTGATACTGATGGACCTGCAGATGCCCGACATGGGCGGGCTGGACGCCACCGCGAAAATCCGTGAGGCGGAGGAGATCAGCGGCGGCCACATACCGATCATCGCGCTCACCGCACGCGCGATGGAGGGCGACCGGGAAAGCTGCTTTGCAGCCGGAATGGATGACTATCTCACCAAACCGATCGATCCGGATGCGTTGGATCGCGCCTTGGCGCGCCTCTTGCGAAACGACGCGATCTAGGGATCCACTGAACAAGGGGGCTACGCCCCCTTGCAAGTCCCCCACTCCAGGGGGAAGCCCGTCACGAAGTCAGGCATTCGGGCAATCAATAAGAGCTTCCCGAGCCGTGCACCGGCGATCCGCCGGAGTTCAGGCCTTGGGCAGGTCGGTCGTCATCGCGGATACCCACGTCGGATCGAAGTCCGGAATCGTGGCGAGCTCCTCGGTGGCCTTCGCCTGCGTCTGCAGCACGCTTGCGATCACCGTCGGCGCCTCGCCTGCAACAGGCTGCATGCATGCCTCGATGCGGATGCCGTCGGGATCATAGAAGTAGATCGACTTCAGGCCGGGAAGAATGTCGACCGGCCCGCTGAAATCCACCTTGTGCGCTTTCAGCCGCGCCATCAGCGCATCGAGCTGCGCGGGCGTCACCGCGAGCGCGAGATGCTGCATGCCGCCGAGCGCGTCGCGCTTGGCCTTGGGTTCGAGCTCGGGCGATATCTCGAAGAACGCGAGCAGCGAATCGTTGCCCATGTCGAAGAAGTAGTGACGCAGACGCTCGTAGGGCGGGTTGCCGCGGTTGAGCGGGCCGACGCCCACGCCGGCAGGCACCTTCATCGCGTGCACCAGCGGCAGGCCCACCACGTTCACATAGAACTCGGTGGTGCGCTTCATGTCCGCGCAGGTCAGCGCGAGATGGTGGACTCCCCGGGTACCGGAGAGTCCCTGATAGCCCGCGGCCGCGGCGGGTGCGTTCTTGAAGCCTGCATTCATGTTGCCTCCTGCGATCAGGTTACGAATTCCGGATTTGCGCGCGGCGCCTTCCACGTCCTGCTCCCGCGCGGCATCTCTCGCGGCACCCGCCTCACTCCTGGACGGCGGCGAGATCGAAGTAGAGCGTGGTGAGATCGGTGCGGCGCGACAGCGCCTGCGTGGTCTCGTGCAGCGCGACCCGTCCCTTGATCATCACGTAGGCGCGCGACGCAAAGGCGAGCGCTATATCCAGTTTCTGCTCGACGATCAGCAAGGTCAAACCGGTATTGCGAAGCGTGTCGAGCGATTCGCGGATCTCGGCGACGATCTTGGGCGCCAGGCCGAGAAACGGTTCATCGAGCAGCAGCATCCTCGGCGCAGACATCAGCGCACGACCGATCGCCACCATCTGCTGCTCACCGCCGGAAAGCGTGCCCGCAAATTGCGCACGGCGTTCTCGCAGCCGCGGAAACAGCGTATAGACGTATTCGTAACGCTCGACAAGCGAACTGCCGGCGCGTGCGCTCAGGCGCACCGCGCCGAGCCGCAGGTTGTCCTCCACCGTCATCGGCGCGAACATCAACCGTCCCTCGGGGACAAGCGCCATTCCGGCCGCGACGATGTCATGGCTGGCCGCACGCGAGAGGTCCGTGTCATCGAGCCGGATCGTGCCGCTCCGGCG
>CAMBSA010000191.1 GCA_945869935.1 Bordetella parapertussis
AATCAGTAGTTCAAACGGATTGCGGTAGTTCAGCTCGGTCGTGGGTTTCGGATTCCCGGCACGAAGCCGCTCGAAGATCTGCCTGCGTTTTTCGGGGTTCATGTCTTCTGTCCTTCGCGTCGGGCCCGGGCGCGCGCAACTGCGGCCTGCACCAGCGCTTGCCGGGCTTGCGCAGCATCGTCGCTGCGCGTGTCCAGTCCAAGCTGGCGTTCTTCCTCGATCCGCGCAAGGCGTGCGGTGCGCGCATCAAACCGCTCGCGTGCATCGTGGGCCCGTTCCCGGGTCCATGCGTCGTCCCGGGCCGGCGCCACCATCGCGATGCAGTCGACCGGGCAGGGGGCGACGCAGAGTTCGCAGCCGGTGCAAAGCGCGGTGAGCACGGTGTGCATGTATTTCGCCGCGCCGAGTATCGCGTCCACCGGGCAGGCCTGTATGCACAGCGTGCAGCCGATGCAGCGGTCCTCGTCGATAAGCGCGATGCGGCGTTCGTAGATGCTCGCTGTGCGGCGTTCGTCGCTGGGCGCTATGCGTCGCGCGCGTTCGCTGCCGCACGAGACATCGAGCGGCACGGGTTCGCGCTCGAGCAGGGCGGCGAGTTCCGCGATCAGTGTCGTGCCGCCCGGCGGGCAGCGGTTGATCGCGGCCTCGCCGCTTGCGATCGCATGCGCATACGGCTCGCAGGCGGCATAGCCGCATTGCGCACACTGGGTTTGCGGCAGCAGGGCATCGATCGCAGCGGCGAGATCGTGCATGTCGGGGGAAGGCCGCGTTTGCGCCATGAACGTCCTCAGCGGCCCGCGGCCAGCCCGCGAAGAATTTCGGCCGGCAGGCCGGGGCCGCGATACACCAGCGCGGCATACAGTTGCAGCAAAGTTGCGCCCGCGTCGAGTTTTTCCCGCGCATCGCGGACGCTGGATATGCCGCCGCCGCCGATCACAACGATTTTTCCGTTCAGCGCGCGAGCGAACTTGCGGATCACCTCGGTCGATTTCGCACGCAAGGGGGCGCCGGACATTCCGCCCGTCTCGTTTCCATGGAGCAGGTGTTCGACCCCTTCGCGCGAGGTCGTGGTGTTGGCGGCAATCAGCGCGTCCATGCCGCGCGCCACCAAGCGATCGGCGATCGCCTCGATCGCGGCATCGTCGAGATCCGGCGCAACCTTCACGGCGAGTGGCAGGCGGCGGCCGTGTTCGGCGGTGAGGCGTTCGCGCTCGGCGGCGACGGCGGCGAGCACCGCGTCGAGTTCGTCGGCCGACTGAAGGCTGCGCAGGTTCCTGGTGTTCGGGGAAGACACGTTGATGGTGGCGAAATCCGCATGTGCATACACACCGCGCAGGCAGGCGATGTAGTCGTCGGCTGCTCGCTCGATCGGCGTGTCGAGGTTCTTGCCCAGGTTGACACCGAGGATCACCTTGGAGCGGCGGGCCTTCAGGTTTGCAACGAGGTGGTCCAGGCCAAGGCTGTTGAAGCCGAGACGGTTGATCACGCCTTCCGCTTCGCGCAGCCGGAATACGCGCGGCTTCGGGTTGCCCGGCTGCGGACGAGGTGTCACGCCGCCTACCTCGATGAAGCCGAAGCCGAGGTCGCCGATCGCGTCGATGTAGTCGCCGTGCTTGTCCATGCCGGCGGCAAGTCCGAGCGGGTTGGGAAACTCAAGGTCGAGCGCGCGCACCGGCAGTCGCGGAACGCTGCCCGCGAGCGCGCGCGCAAGGCCGAGTGCATGCAGCGCATTCAGCCCGGTCATGCTGACGGTGTGCGCGGTTTCGGGGTCGAGGCTGAACAGCAGAGGCCGCAATGCGCGGTAGAGAAGTGACACGGAATATCCTGATTCGATTACAGCGGGTGGGGCGTTCGCGGATTGCGAGTCTTGATCGTGCCCGCCGCGGTGCGCAATACTGGAATCGGACTCACGCGATTTCTTCGGGCGCAAGCTTGCGCCAGACACCCTCGACGTAGCCTTCGATAGGAAAGTAGCGGGCCTTGTAGGCCATCTTGCGCGACTCGCGTATCCAGTAGCCGAGGTACAGGTAGGGCATGCCGAGTTGCCGGCACTGCTCCAGCTGCCAAAGGATGTTGTACGTCCCGTAGCTCGCCGCCGGTGCCTCGGGGTCGAAGAAGGTGTAGACCGAGGACAGGCCGTCGGAGAGCTGGTCGAGAATGGAGATCATTACCAGCCTGCCGTTGTTGTCGCGGAATTCGGCGAGGCGCGTGTTGACCCGGCTCTGCAGCAGGAAATGCGAGTACTGGTCGCGGCTGTCCTGGTCCATCCCGCCACCCGCGTGGCGATGCGCCTGGTAGCGCAGATAGAGTGCGTAGTGCTCGACGCGAAAACGCAGGCCCATGGTCACGGATTCAAGATCCGCATGGCGCGTCCACGCACGACGCTGGCTGCGCGTAGGCTCGAACTCGGCCACCGGAATGCGCACCGGTATGCAGGCGCGGCAGGAGTCGCAGTACGGCCGGTAGGTGAAGATTCCGCTGCGGCGAAAACCGAGCCGCACCAGGTCGCCGTAGAGTTCGCTGCCGATCAGGTGGCTGGGCGTTGCGACCTGCGAACGCGCCATCTTTCCCGGCAGGTAGCTGCACGGGTAGGGCGCGGTCACATAGAACTGCAGTACGGCGTGTGGAAGGTCGTTCAGTCGCGACATGGCGGGTTGCTCAGGACCGCTCCGGTCCAGAGTCCGGGAGGGCGCGGGTAGTGTATCAACTCGGCCACACGCCGCAAGAATTCCGACCGGGGAATTTCGCGTGCCCCGAGCGAGGCAAGGTGCGGCGTCTTCATCTGGCAGTCGATCAGGCCGAAGCCGAGCGAATCCAGGTGCCGCGTCAGGCCCGCGAGGGCGATCTTCGAGGCATCGGGGCGGCGCGAGAACATGGATTCGCCATAGAACATCGAGCCTATCGCGATCCCGTACAGGCCGCCTGCGAGTTCGCCATCGATCCAGGTCTCGACCGAATGCGCCCAGCCGAGCTCGTGCAGGCGGGTGTAGGCCTCGATCATGTCCTCGCTGATCCAGGTGTGGGGCTGACCCGTGGCGAGGTCGTTGCCGCGCGGCGCGGCGCAGCCTTGCATCACGGCGTCGAAGGCAGTGTCGAAGCGTACGTCCCAGGGGCGGTTGCGCAGTGTTTTACCGAGCGAGCGCGATACCTTGAATTCCGAGGGCACCAGCACCATTCGCGGATCGGGACTCCACCAGAGAATCGGTTCCTTGTGCGAAAACCAGGGAAAGATCCCGTGGCGGTAGGCATCCAGCAGACGTCCGGGCGACAGATCGGCGCCGGCGGCAAGCAGGCCGTTAGGCTCGCGAAGCGCCTTCTCCACCGCGGGGAAGCGCGTGTACTTGTCGAGCCAGGGGATCATGAGGGTCCGCCCTTCAGCGCCGGGATGGCCGGGTGCTCCTTACTTCGGCGGCGAAATGTCGTCTGTGTGCAGGCGAAAGGCATTGGCCTTGCGGTCCGCGAAGTAGTGCCGGAGCGTGGTCGAGACGGTGCGAAACGACAGATCGTCCCAGGGAATTTCATCCTCGCGGAACAACTGCACCTCCAGGCTTTCGGTGCCCGGCGAGAAGTCGAGGTCGAGCAGCCGGGCGCGATAGAAGATGTGGACCTGGTTCACATGCGCCACCGACAGGACGGTGAACATGTCGAGCAACTCGATGCGCGCATTGGCCTCCTCGAGGGTTTCGCGCTTCGCGCCCTGGCCGACGGTTTCACCGTTCTCCATGAAGCCCGCGGGCAGGGTCCAGAAGCCGGCTCGCGGTTCGATCGCGCGCTTGCACAGGAGCACGCGGTCTTCCCATTCGGGTACCGCGCCGACGACGGTCAGCGGATTCTTGTAGTGGATCGTGTTGCAGGCGTCACAGATGTGGCGGGGAAGGCTGTCGCCCTCGGGGATGCGAAAGGCGACGCGCGCGCCGCAGTTGGGGCAGAAGTTCATGAGAGGCAGGTCTGGGGCCGGAAAGTGGTCGGGCGGGAAGGTCGTGAAAGGGAGGCAGAAAACAGCGGGCAGAAAATCATCGATGCTATGATACAGCGGATCGGAATTATTCCAAGCTTTTCAAGGTCTTCGATGCGTCCTTCCCGTGTCCGGCAACTGCTTGAGCGCGAGTTTCTGGCCGGTCTGCGCGGCATGCATACGCCGGTGATGCTCTGGGGGCCGCCGGGTGTCGGCAAATCCCAACTCGTGTCGCAGGTGGCGGCCGCCCGTTCGGCGGCGATGATCGATATCCGCCTGGCGCAAATGGAGCCGACCGACCTGCGCGGTATTCCGTTTCGCGAAGGGGGAGACGTCGTCTGGTCGACCCCGTCCCTCCTGCCGCGGGAGTCGCGCGACGGGGATCGCGGCATTCTTTTCCTCGATGAGATTACTTCGGCACCTGCGACCGTGACCGCTGCCGCCTACCAGTTGATACTCGATCGCCGCCTCGGCGACTACCGGGTCCCCGACGGCTGGAGCATCGTCGCGGCAGGTAACCGGCTGGGCGACCGGGGCGTTACCTATCAGATGCCGGCACCGCTTGCGAACCGGTTTGCGCATTTCGAGGTCGAGCCGGATCTCGACGACTGGGTTGTCTGGGCGCACGCGCATGAAATCGATCCGAGGCTGGTGGCCTTTCTGCGCTTCCGGCCGGATCTTCTGTTTTCCTTTGATCCCGCCCGGGCGAGTGCGGCCTTTCCCACGCCCCGGTCCTGGGAGTTTGCGGACCGCGCGCTTGCCAATTACGCGGACGATCCGGCCTTGCTCGCCGATGCGCTCGCGGGTTGCGTCGGGCCGGCGGCGGGCCTTGCGTTGCAGGCATTCATCACGCATCTCGGCCGACTGCCGGATCTGGATTTGATCCTGCAGGGGAGAGCGACCGAGGCGCCGGCAGCGCTCGACCTGCAGTATGCGGTGGCCTCCGCGCTTATACGCCGCGTGGCGCGCTTGCCCGAAGTGGGGCGTGAGGCGGCAATCACCCATGTGCTGCGGTATGCGCGGCGCCTTTCGCAGCGCGAAATTTCGGTGATGCTGGTGGCCGATCTGCAGCGTGTCACCGGATCACCCCTGATCAACAATCCGGCCTTCTCCGAGTGGGCGCAGGAGGCGGGCGGGTTGCTGTCGGATGAGCACGGTTAATCCGTCCCCCACGACTGCGGCGAGTGGCGCCGCGGCAT
>CAMBSA010000192.1 GCA_945869935.1 Bordetella parapertussis
CGATCGCGCGCGCCGCGATGTCCACCGGGCCACCAAGCGAACCGCCGGTGACGATTCGAACCAGACGGTTCGGATACTCCTGGGCGCAAGCTGTCGCGCAAAACAGCAACGCCGAAATCATCGTCACCGCGCTGAAAGGCTGTTTCATCTGTTGTTTCCTTCCGTGCACCAAAAAACGACCGGGATACCCTCTACTGGGTAGCCTTCAGGTCGAGACTGCGAATGATTCCGCCCCACTTGTCGAAGTCGGTCTTCATCCTCGCGGCGAGGCGCTCGGGCGTGCCGCCTATCGGGTACAGGCCCTGCGAGATGAACCGGTCGCGAATGTCGGGCGCGGACAGTATCTTGTTGATTTCCGCGTTCAGTTTGGCAACGATGTCGGCCGGAGTACCGACAGGGGCAAAGAAATTCCACGACGAACTGGTCTCGAAGCCGGGATAGGTCTCCGCAATCGTCGGCACGCCGGGCGCGGCGTCGAGGCGCCGGGTCGAACCGATCGCGACCGCCTTCAGCTTGCCGCTCTTGACGTGCGGCATGGTCTGCGGAAGGCCGCCATAGGCGAGCTTGACTTCACCGGCCACCATGTCCACGAGGTACTGGCCGCTCCCCTTATATGGAATGCCCACCACATCCGAAACCGCGAGCCCGCCGGCGGTCTTGAGCATCTCCATCGACAGCTGGTGGATGCTCGCCACGCCGGTATGCGCATAGCTGACCTTGCCCGCGTTCGCCTTCAGGTAGGCGATCAGCTCGGGCACGGTGTTCGCGGGAATCGAGGGGTGGACCGCGAGCACGTACTCGATGTTCACCCCCTGGATCACCGGCACGAAGTGCTGGTCGTAATAACCGAGATTCGCCATCAGGTGAGGCAGGGTGACCATCTGGCTGTCGTTGCCAAGGAACAAGTTGTAGCCGTCAGCGGGGCGCGTCCGTGCCGCGTTGTAGCCGATCAGCCCGTTGGCCCCGGCGCGGTGGTCGAGCACCACCTGCTGCCCCCAGACCTCGGTGAGCTTGGCGCCCACCACCCGCGCTATCGGGTCGGAACTGCCCCCGGGCGCGTTGGGTATGACGACCGTGATTGCCTTCGATGGATAGGCCTGCGCTTGCGCGCCAGCGAATGGAAGCATTGCAAGAAACAGGGCAATCAGGATTCGGCTCATAGGGGCTCCGGCGTGCAGTGGTTGGAGAGAATTCGCAATCGGGACGTCATGCGAGGGGCAAAACCGCATCGCCGGCGCCCCGCCGGCGATGACCCCTTCATTCGTCAAGCTTGTAATTCATCTCGTAATGCAGGTAGATGCCGTCGAAGTACAGCCAGCGCATGCGCGCGCTCTCGTAGGCCCAGTGAATCGCGAGATCCTTTAGCTCACGGGTCGTGCAGTGGCGCTCAAGCGCCTCGAACGCCCTGCCGCCGTGATCCTCGTCCGCCTCGACATGCAGCCAGAAGTGCTCGATGTCGCTCTCGGGGTATTTGTAGATCTCGCGCAACGCCGGAAGCATCCTGCTATAGAGCATCGGCGACTGCGACTCGGTGCCGATGTTGATCGCGGCAACGCCCGCAATCCAGGAGTCGTGCTCCGTCGCCTCCTTCTGGAAGCGGACCCACGATTCGGTTGTCGGCAGTCCGCGGCCCTTTTTCACTTTCTCCAGGTCGGCTCCGTTGGCCTTGGCAAACTTGAGAAG
This sequence comes from Bordetella parapertussis, assembly GCA_945869935.1. Taxonomy (GTDB): domain Bacteria; phylum Pseudomonadota; class Gammaproteobacteria; order Burkholderiales; family SG8-39; genus CAMBSA01. The sequence continues at coordinate 1,684 of CAMBSA010000192.1, forward strand.
TATGTCGAGGTGCGAATGATCCTCGTCGGTCTCCTCGTTGTAGTTGTCAAGGGTGAACTTGACCACATCCTTCGGCGCACCGACGCAGATGTTGATCATCATCGGCACCAGCTTGGAGACCCAATGGTAATGCTCGACCGCCCAACCCATGTGGGCGTTGCGGCTGACTTCGCCCTTCGCCCACTTCTCGGTCAGCGGATGGTTCGCGCAATGGCGCCTGAGCACCGCCGCCTCCAGTTCCTTCCTGAAACTGCTCTTCATCCGATAGCTCTCTTTTTAGTTGATTGGCGTTATTTATCCCCGCGCGGATCTCAGGCGCTGGCCTTGTCGAGCACGTCCTGCGGCGTGCTCGAGACCACCTTCGCATACTCCGGCACAAACGTTCCGCCCTCGAGAAGTCCGACGAAGGCGGGTTTCATGGCGACGAGTTGCTTTCGTATCTTGGCATGTTCCTCGATATCGGACCATTCCGCGATCAGCCAGAAATGGTGTTCGTCCTTGACATCCTGCACCAGGGCGCCGTCCCTGACCTGCGCCGGGGATTTGTGCATCGGGTTGTCGGGGCCGTAATCGAATTCGTTGAACAGTTCGATGAATTCCTGTGCCTTACCGGGCTTTACCTTGAAGTCGTAGATATGAAGGTAGTTGCCCATGCTGGCGATTGGAACGAGGGCCATCTTGTTCTCCTTGGATCAACGGTGGATGCCCGCGACGACTGCGCGCGAGCTTTCTGGAAGGGGCCCAGGGACGCTCGCCTTGCCGGCACGTCCCGGGGGAAACTGACCTCGCAGTGCGAGGCGCTGCTTGCGACAATGATTTCCGATCGGTTTATCGGGTGTCAAGCGAATTCGATCCATCCCTGGCCACCCGGCTAGTCGAGCTTGAGCCCGATTTCCCGGGCAAGCTTTCCCCAACGCTCGATGTCGGAGCGAAGCAACTGTCCGAACTCCTCGGGCGTGCTGTGCGAGGGCTCGATGCCCTGGACAATCAGCTTCTTGATGAACTCGTCGCGGCCGAGCGCCTTGACGATCGCCGCGTTCAACCGGTCGATTACCGGACGCGGGGTCTTTGCAGGCGCGAACAGACCGAACCACTGGTCCACGTGGTAGCCCGCAAGGCCCGACTCCTCGGCAGACGGCCATGTCGGCGCAAGGCTGGAACGCGAGCGGGTGGTGAGGGAAATCGCGCGCACCTTGCCCGACTTGACGTGCGGCAGGGTGGTCGAGACCGGGGTGATCGCCACCGGCACCTGCCCGGCGGCGACGTCGGCAATCGCGGGGGCGCAGCCCTTGTAGGGTATATGCACCATGTCCGCGCCCGTCATCGACTTCAACAGTTCGCCCGCGAGATGCTGCGCGGTGCCGTTGCCGCAGGAAGAATAGGCAAGCTTGGCGTCCTTGGTCCGTGACAGGGCGATGAGCTGCTGCAGGTTTTGCGAGGGCACGCCCGCGCTCACCGAGATCACCAGCGGGACGTTGCCGAGCACGGTCATCGGCAGCAGGTCCCGCACCGGGTCGAAGGGCAGGTTCTTGTTGATCGCGGCATTGATCGCGTACGCATTGGTGTTGAGCATCAGGGTACGACCGTCCGGAGCGCTCTTGACCACGTACTCCGCACCGATATTGCCGGTCGCGCCGGGCCGGTTCTCCACCGACACCGGCTGACCGAGCAGCGGCGCGAGCTCAAGCGCGAGCAGACGGGCATAAACATCGACTCCGCCCCCCGGCGCATACGGTGCAATGATCCAGACAGTCTTGGGATCGGCCTGCGTCTGCGCGAATGCCGCCGGCGCCGCCACGGTGAATACCACCGACGCCGCCAGGCAGATCCACGATTGCCACTTCGCCACGGACTCCATGCGATGCCTCCTTTGCCAGCCCGGCCGGCGCCGGGCGATGCGGTGTCAGATTTTCGAGAGATCGAAGGTCGAATGCGCGAACAACTCCTCGGGCGCCACCCTGCGATCCGACAGCCCCTGGTCCTGGTGGTAGCGCGAGAACGCCTCGAGGTCCTTGATGTTTTCCTTGAAGCCGTAGCGCCAGTAGTCATTTCCCATCACCCGGCGCGTCTCGTTGTAATGGTCGACCACCCAGGGGAGTTGCACCATCAACTGCGCCAACTCGTTGAGTTCCCGGTCGGCAATTTTCTTGGCGGCGAGAAACGCGTTGTACACGTTCACCGGCAGCCAGGGGTACTTCTCCACCAGCGTCTTTCGAATCCCGATGAGGTGCATGATCGGGAAGAAACCGGTTCGCTTGAAATACTCCTGCTCGACAGTCTTGAAATCGGAAAAAAGCCGGTCAACGTTGGGCACGCCGCGATCGAAGCAGGAAGGCGCCCTCGCGGTGATCATCGCGTCGATCTCCCCGGTCTCGAGCATGCCCGACAGGGTCTTGTCATCAGGCACCTGCTGCAGATCGATCGCCGCGGGCAAACGGATCGGCGAGCGCTCGCCGCGGCCGGGCTCCTCGATGCCGCCACGGCGCCAGTGGATGGTCTCGGGCAGAACCCCGTAGTCGTCCTTGAGCATGCCGCGTATCCAGACGTTCGCGGTGATCTGGTATTCGGGCACCCCGACCGTCTTTCCCGCGAGATCCGCTGGCTTGCGGATGCCCCGGTCGGTGCGGATGTAGATGCCAGAATGGCGAAATACCCGGGAGACGAAGGCGGGAATTCCGACATAGGCATTCTCGCCGCGCGACACCGTCGCCATGTGGCTCGAGAGAGACAGCTCGGTGATGTCGAACTCCTGGAACTTGAACGCGCGATGAAAGCACTCCTCCGCATTCACCGCGAGCGGCACCACATCGCATCCCTCGATCGGCACGCGACCGGAAAAAATGCCCTTCGCGCGATCGTAGTCGCACACGGCGAGGGTCACGGGAATCTTGCGCATGAGTGGTTCTCTCCTGATGAAATGATTGATGGCCGTTTCGGAATCGTTGCACGGGCAGGCGTGAAGCGCGGCCCTCCGCTGTCTGCGTCCCTCAGGCCGTCCCCACCGCCACCCGCTGCGACGTGTGCCACGGCAGGCAGAGGCGCTCGAGCCAGGCGAGCACCCAGAACAGCAGCACACCGATGATCGCAAGCAGGAAAATCGCGGCGAACACACGCGGCGTGTCGAACATCCCTTGGGCGCTCAGAATCACATAGCCGACGCCGCGCTGCGAGGACACGAATTCGCCGACGATCGCACCCACCAGCGAGAGCGAAATCGCCACCTTCATGCCGGCGAACATGCTCGGCAAGGCGGTGGGGAAACGGATGCGCCAGAGCGTGTCGAAGCGGCTGCCGCGAAGGCTGCGCGCAAGATCGATGATGTCCGGAGGCACCGACCGGAGCCCGAGCACCGTGTCGATCACCACCGGAAACACCGCGATCAGGAACGCGATCGCGATCTTGGGCTGTGCGCCGGTGCCCAACCAGATC
>CAMBSA010000193.1 GCA_945869935.1 Bordetella parapertussis
CGCGGGCGATGTCGCGGTCGGGTTCGCAGGTCTTTCCACCATCCAGCCGCATGTGAAGTCAGGCCGGCTGCGCATGCTCGGTGTCGCCTCGGGGCAACGTTCCTCGCTCACGCCGGATGTGCCGACGGTGGCCGAGGGCGGCGTGCCCAAGTTCTCGATCGACATTTCGGTGGGATTCCTCGCACCGGCCGCCACGCCGCGCGATGTCATCATGAAGCTCAACACCGAGATCAACAACGCGCTCAAGGTGCCGGAGGTGCGCGCGCGTCTGGAGGCGGTCGGCGTGCGCCCGGTGGGCACCACGCCAGAGCAGTTCGGCGAGGCGATGCGCGCGGAAGCTGCGCAACTCGGTGCACTGGTGCGGGCCGTCGGCGCGAAGGTGGATTGAAGCAGATCTGGATTGACGCTAAGGTGGATTGAAACGGCGGTCCGATGTCCAGGGGGAGGCGCGTCATGTTCAGGGCATTGAAGGTCGCGGTGGTCGCCGGCTTGTTTGCCGGAGTGCTGCCGCTTGCGAATGCGCAGGCCCCGGCGGCGTTTCCCTCGCGCCCGGTGCGATTCATCGTGCCGAACGCGCCGGGCGGCGTGCTCGACGTGGTGGCGCGGACGGTGGGCCAGAAGGTGTCCGAATCCATCGGTCAGCCGGTGCTGGTGGAGAACCGTGCCGGCGCGGGCGGCATGATCGGAACCGAACTCGCAATGAAGGCGCCCGCCGACGGCTACACGCTGCTGGTGGCCGATGGCGCGATCTACGGCATCAACCCCGCGCTGTATTCGAAGTTGCCTTACGACGTCTTTCGCGATTTCGTTCCGGTGACGCTTGCCGCCGCGCCGCCGATCTACCTTGTTGCAAATGCCGGTACCGCGATCCGCAGCGTGCAGGACCTGATCACCTTGTCCAAACAGACGCCAATCGCCTACGGCTCCTCGGGCAACGGCAACGGCAATCATCTGGCGATGGAGTTGTTCAAGAGCCTGACGGGTGCGAACCTGAACCATGTGCCCTACAAGGGCTCGGGCGCGCTCTCGCCAGCGCTGCTGGCGGGCGATGTGAGCGTCGGCTTCATCGGACTTACCGCGGTGCTGCCGCATGCGCGGGCCGGCAAGCTGCGCATCCTCGGGATCGCGTCGGCTCAGCGTTCCTCGCTCACGCCCGACATCCCGACGGTGGCCGAAGGCGGCGTGCCCAAATTCGCGATCGATATCTCGGTGGGCTTTCTCGCGCCGGCGGCGACGCCGCGCGAGGCTGTGCAGCGCATGAGTTCGGAGATCAACAAGGCGCTCGCCTTGCCGGACGTGAAACAGAAATTCGAGGCGGCCGGCATTCGCGCGGTGGGCACCACGCCCGAGCAGTTCGGCGAGGCCATGCGTATCGAGGCACAGCAGCTCGCGGTGATGGTGAAAGCCGCCGGCGCACGGGTGGATTGACGCCTGACCGCAAGGTGCGGGTGTCCCGCTGTTCTTCTCGGTGTCGCGGAATCCGATCTTCGTCTTAGGCGGGCATGCCGGGCGCGCGTGCTACGACAGGCTGGAACTGCGCAGCGGCCAGCCCGGGTTCAGGCGCTGCCGAGATAGGCTTCTCGCACGCGGGGATCGGAGATAAGCGATGAGGATGCGCCTTCGAGCGCGACCGAGCCGCTTTCGAGCACGTAGGTACGGTCGGAAAACTTCAGCGCGGCCAGGGCGTTCTGTTCCACAAGCAATATCGTCAGGCCGGAGGCCTTGAGCTGTGCGAGTCCCCGGAATACTTCCTTCACCATGAGTGGCGACAGGCCGAGCGAGGGTTCGTCGAGAAGGAGCATGCGCGGCTTGGCCATCATTGCTCGTCCAATGGCCAGCATCTGCTGCTCGCCGCCCGAGAGCGATCCGCCGAGTTGGGACTGGCGTTCGCTCAGGCGGGGAAAAAGCTCGAATATCCGGTCAAAATCCGCGGCTGATGCGCCCTCCTTCAGGCGGAACGCGCCGAGCTCGAGATTCTCGCGCACCGTCATGCGGCGCAGTATCGCCCGGCCTTCAGGACAATGGACCAGTCCCTGATTGACGATCAGGTCAGGTCGCAGTTCGGCGATGCTCATGCCGGCAAACCGGATGTGTCCCGACCGCGTCCGCAGCAGCCCGGACAAGGCGCGCAGCAGCGTGGTCTTGCCGGCACCGTTGGCACCGATGATCGCGACCGCTTCCGCCGGCCTGGCATTAAGGCTGACGCCGCGGATGACGGCAATGTCGCCGTACCCCACGGATATGTCCGACACATCGAGCAGCGCGGCCGGCATGTTCATTCGTCGGCGGTGCTGCCAAGGTAGGCTTCGACAACCGCAGGGTCGCCGAAAACGGCAGCAGGCGTTCCTTCGGATATCTTTTTCCCGAAATTCAGCACCGTCACGCGCGCGGCGAGATCCTTCACCACCGGCAGATGATGCTCGATGATGAGCACGGTCATATTCCGGTCTGCCGCTTTGCGTATGGCCACGACCATGTCGGCGGCTTCGCGCGGGTTCATTCCTGAAGTCGGTTCATCAAGCAACAGCAGCCGCGGACCGCTCGCGACTGCGCGCGCGATCTCTACAAGCCGCTTCGGACCGTAGGCGAGTTCCCCGGCCTGTCGATCTGCAATGTCGTGCAGCCCGAAGGCTCGCAGCAGTTCCATGGCCTGCTCGCGCTGAGCGCGCTCGCTGGCGCCCCACCAGCGCACAAGGCTGCCCAATCCGGTGTCGGCCAGCGGGTGCTGCCCAACAAGGACGTTCTCCAGCACGTTCAACTCCGGGAACAGCTTGATATTCTGGAACGTCCGGGTGATGCCCAGTTGGGCGCGCTTGTGCGGGGGCAGGGCCTCGATACGCCGGCCTTCGAAGGTGATCTGCCCCGCAGTCGCGGGCACGGCGCCACTGATCAGGTTGAACAGCGTCGTTTTTCCCGATCCGTTGGGGCCGACTATGGCGTGAATTTCCTCCGGTGCAACCGACAAGTACATGTCATCAACGGCAGTGATGCCACCGAAACGCTTGGTCAGGCCGGCCACTTCCAGGATCACGCCGATTGCTTTCGGGAAAATACCGACTGAAGCTTTCGCAGCAACGGTCGATCAAGGACCCCCTGGGGGCGGAAGATCATCAACAGCACAAACAGCAAGCCATAGACAAACAGATACCAGTCCTTGAGAAACCGGAACAGGTCGGGGAGCAGGGACAGCACCACGGCGCCAAGTATCGCGCCCCAGAAGGTCTCGATTCCGCCGAAGATGACGAACAAAATAATCGCCACCGACATGTTCAGGCCGAAGGTCGAGGGCTCGATGAAAAAGAAGTGATGCGCATAGAGCCCTCCGCCCACGCCGGTGATGCCGGCGCCGACACCGAAGGCCATCACCTTGTTCATCCGGATGTTGATTCCCATGGCCGCGGCCGCGTCCTCGTCCTGACGGATCGCGTCGCAGGCAAGCCCCCAGCGGGATCGCGAGTGCAACCAGGAGAACGCGATCGCGGCGGCAACGAAGCCAAGCACGAGAGGCACGGTGGTTCCGCTCATGCCGCGCATACCGCCCACGCCGCCGACATAGTCGATCACGGAAAAGATGCTTCGTACGATCTCGCCGAAGCCGAAGGTAGCCATGGCGAGATACAGATGCGAGAAACGCATCACGGGTAGACCGATCAGGATGCCGATCGCGAAGGCCGCAAGGGCGCTGCCGAGCACCGCCGGCAAAAGCGCCCAGCCGAAATTCACCGTCAGGACGGAGGCTGTGTACGCCCCCACCGCCATGAAGCCCCCGTGTCCTACCGAGAACTGCCCGGTCGCGAGCGTGAAGTAAAGCCCGAGCGCGATCAGGACGTTGATGCCAACGCCGATGATCACGCTGTCGATGAACGGGCTGATCATGAATCAGGCACGATCCCGGATCTGGACGCCGAAGAGCCCTGCCGGCTTGAACATGAGCACGCCGATCAGGGCGGCGAACACGATCACGTCCTGATAGGCGCTCGACAAATAGCTCACTGCAAGCGTTTCGAGCACGCCGACGAGCAGGCCGCCCAGCATCGCGCCGTAGACATTGCCCATGCCGCCGATCGCCATTCCGGTCATGCCCTTGAGCAGGATGTTGAGCCCGATGAATGGCGTAATCGTGTGATAGACGAGCGAAGTCAGCAGTCCCGCTGCACCTGCGAGCAGACCGGAGATGAGAAAGGTGAACGCGATCGTGCGCTCGACCGGAATGCCCAGCAGCGCGGAGGCGACGTGATTCTCAGCCACCGCACGCATCGCCTTGCCCAGTCTTGTGTAGCGCAGCAGCGCATGAAGGCCAAGCATCAGGGCCACGGTGAGGCCGAGGATCATGATGTGCGACAGGCCTATCGAGACCGGCCCGATCTGGATTTGCGCATCGCCCATCGGATCGGGCACCGCCTTCTGATCGGTACCAAAGAGGCGGGTGGCGCCCGTCTGGAGGATGAGCGCGAGCCCGACCGTACTGAGCGCGGGGGCGGTCCAGTATTTTTTGCTGACCCAGCGGAACGATCCGGCGTAGACGACGAGACCCAGCACGGCTCCGGTCGCGATCGCGACCGCGAGGGCGGCGGTGATACTGCCGCCGGTCGCGAGCAATGCGAGCAGGCCGGTGTAGGCGGCGAACATGATGGTTTCGCCGTGGGCGAAATTCAGCAGGTCGAGCGTGCCGAGTACGAGGGTGAATCCGAGCGCGACGAGCGCGTAGGTGCTTCCGATCAGGATGCCGTTGAACAGCTGCTGCAGTAGCAGATCCATGGGCGTAGATTCCCGCTGTCAGAAAAGCCGGGGGCGCCGCACTCGCGGCGCCCCCGGGTGAGGCGCAGTTACGGTACTCACTTCACTTCGGTGAGAACCCATTTTCCGCCGCTGATGAGCGCTTTCATGGTGGGGCGATCGACCTCACCGCTGTCGCCTTTCAGCGCGTGCCTGCCGGACATGCCCACCACCTGGATGCCATTGAGCGCGTCGCGCAGCTTTTCCCGGTCCTTTTCCAGGTCGGAGGCGCGATTGGTCACGCCGCTTTTCTTGATCGCATCGACGAGGGTGAGCAGCGCGTCGTAGGCATAGGCCTCATGCAGAACCGCGGTCTGGCCGGTGCGCTTTT
>CAMBSA010000194.1 GCA_945869935.1 Bordetella parapertussis
GGCAACATCATCGGCGTGGTGACCTTCTGCGCCCACAGGCTGTGCGGCCCGTCACGGAGCGTGGTGTCGACGAAATCCAGGTTGCCGGGTTTGAAGTCGCTCATCGGAATGTCTCCTGTCGATTCATGCCGCATCGCCCGCAAGCACGTCCTCCGCCCAGCGGGTGTGCATCCTCGCCGCGCGGAACACCGGTTCGCCGAGCAAGCGGCGCACGAACGGGATGGTCGTATCGACCCCGCGGATGACGAATTGATCAAGCGCCTGCGACAGCCGTTCGATTGCCTGCTCGCGATCCGCGCCGTGCGCGATCACTTTAGCGAGCAGCGAGTCGTAGTACGGCGGCACGAGATAGCCGGGGTAGCAGTGGGTATCCACGCGGATGCCCGGCCCGTCCGGCGCCACCCATTCGGCAAGCCGCCCGGGACTCGGGCGAAAGCCGTGCGCAGGCGACTCGGCATTCACCCGCGCCTCGATCGCGTGGCCGATGATGCTCACCGCGGACTGCGCCACCGACAACGGCCGGCCGGAGGCGATCGCAATCTGCTCTTTCACGATGTCCACGCCGCTCACCATTTCGGTCACCGGATGCTCGACCTGTATTCGGGTGTTCATTTCGAGAAAATAGAATTCGCCCGCCGCGGCGTCGACCAGAAATTCGAGCGTGCCCGCGCTCTCGTAGCCGACCTCGCGCGCGAGCTTCACCGCCGCCGCGCGTATGCGATCGCGCAATTCGGTGGCGATCAACGGCGCCGGCGATTCCTCGATGATCTTCTGGTAGCGCCGCTGCACCGAGCAGTCGCGCTCGCCAAGATGAATCACATTGCCCGCGCGATCGCCAAGCACCTGCACCTCGACGTGCCGCGCGTTGGCGACAAAGCGCTCCATGTAGAGCGTGGCATCGCCAAACGCCGCACGCGCTTCCGCCGAAGCGGTCTCGAAACCCGAGAGCACCGCATCCGCATCGTGCGCCACCTTCATGCCACGGCCGCCGCCGCCGGCCGCCGCCTTGAGCAGCACCGGGTAACCGATGGCCTGCGCGATCTCCACCGCGCGCGCGGCCGATTCGACGCTCTTGGACCCCGGCAGCAGCGGCACGCCGCACTGTTCCGCGATTTGCCGCGCCTCGAGCTTGTTGCCCATGCGATGGACGGTCTCCGAACGCGGGCCCACGAAGACCACACCGTTGTCCTCGCACGCCTGCGCAAGCTTCGGCTGCTCGGCGAGAAAGCCGTAGCCGGGATGCAGGGCATCGCAACCGGTGGCGATTGCCGCATGCACTACGCTGTCGATCTTCAGGTAGCTGTCGCGCGCCGCCGCCGGACCGATACAAATCGCCCTGCCTGCCATGCGCGCAGGCAGGCTGTCGCGGTCGGCCTGCGAAACAATCACGACCGATTCGATGCCGAGCGATTCGCAGGCGCGCAGGATGCGCACCGCGATCTCGCCGCGGTTGGCGACGAGCAGACGCCGCACGGGTTTCATTTCTTGCCGGATGTCGCTTGACGAACAGCGGCCGGACGAATCTGGAACAGCGCCTGCCCGAACTCGGCCAGTTGCGCATCATCAACCAGCACCGCCTCGATCACGCCCGCGACCTCCGCCTTCACCGCGGTGAACACCTTCATCACCTCGAGCAGGCCGACCGTGTCGTCCGCCTTCACGCTCGTGCCGACCTCGACGAACGGCGGCTTGCCCGGTTCGGGCCGGCGATAGAAGGTGCCCATCACCGGCGCCTTGATTTCCATGCAGCCTTCGGGGAGCGCGGGTTGGGCCTTCGCAGCTTGCGCTGCGGGTACGGGCGTGGGCACAGCGGCGCGTACCGGTTCGACGGACGCGCGGCGCTCCTCGGCCGTGGGCCGACGTTCCTCGGCCAATGGCCGACGTTCAATGGTGCCGAGCGCGCCGCTCTTGGAGACGCGCACCACCAGCCCCTTCCACTCGATCTCCAGCTCCTCGAACGTCGATTCGTCGACGAGCCGGAGAATGTGGGCGATGTCCTCGTCGGTCAGATCCATGCGCGAATCAGTCGAGCTTGATGCCGGCGCGCTTGATCACGATTTCCCAGCGATCGGACTCCGCCTTGATGCGCGCGGCGAATTCCTGCGGCGTGGTCGGGCTGGCGTCCAGGCCGACGGCGAGCAGCTTTTCCTTCACATCCGGCATCGACAGCGCGCGGCGCACATCGGCATTGATCTTCGCCACCACCGCAGGCGGGGTCGCGGCCGGCGCGGCCAGGCCGAACCAGGAGCTGACCGCAATTCCCGGGAGACCGACCTCCGAAAGCGTCGGCATGTCGGGCAGCGCCGGCGCGCGCCTGGCCGATGTCGCCGCAAGCCCGCGCAGCTTGCCCTCGCGGATGTTGGCCGCGAACGGGCCGACATCGCTCAGGCTGACTTCGGTGTCGCCGCCGAGCACCGCGGCAAGCGTCGGCTGGCTGCCCTTGTAGGGCACGATCAGGAAGTCGACATTGGCGGTGGTCTTGACCAGTTCCGCGATCACCTGGGTGACGATCGCGCCGATGGCGACGTTCATCTTGCCCGGATTGGCGCGCGCCTGGTCGAGGAAGTCCTTGAAGTTGTTGATGCCCTTGCCCTTCGGCCCGGCGGAGAAGATGAGCGGCTGTTCCACCAGCAGCGTGACCGGCGCAAAGTCGGCAAGCGGCCGGTAGGGGAGCTTGGCGTACAGGCTCTGGTTCATGGTGAGCGTGGCATCCACCGGCACCAGCAGCGTCAGCCCGTCCGGCGCCGACTTGGCGACGAATTCGGCAGCGATGATCGTGTTGCCGCCGACGCGGTTTTCAACAATCACCGGCTGGCCCCACATCTCGGAGACCTTCTGGCCCACCAGACGCGCGGCGATGTCGCCGCTGCCGCCGGCAGGAAACGGCACGACGAAGCGCACCGGACGGCTGGGGAAATCCTGCGCTTCGGCCATGGAAGGTGCAACGGACGAAGCAAGCGTGAGCAGCGCAAGGGCGGCTGCCCGAAGGGTCGAAACGTTCATGGGGAATCTCCTGATCGGCCGACGGTTCGGCGCGACGGAAGATACCGCAATCGGCGTGTTCGGGTCGAGCGATACGGGGGGACTATTCCTATGGAGCCACTGAACAAGGGGGCTACGCCCCCTCGTAACTCCCCAATCTCAGAGGGAACGCTGAACCTTCAGGCCTCGAAATTGGACTTGATCAGCGATTCCCTATGCGTCGATCAAACAATCGAAACGCCGTATCTGGATCGTGCGCAGCTCTCTTGAACCGCCAAGAGCGCCAAGACCGCCAAGGCCGCCAAGAAAGGCGCGGCAATTTCACCCGCTTCCGGTCATTGCGAGCGAAGCGAAGCAATCTCGTCTGCCGCCGAAACTTGAGATTGCTTCGTCGCTGCGCTCCTCGCAATGACGAGATTTGTGGCGTACTTGGCGTCTTGGCGGTAAAAAATTCGGCACAACAACCTAAGCCACGCCCCCCACCGCCCGGTAGAACTTCAGCACCGCCGCATCGTCCTCCTCGCCGTGGCCGAGCGAGATCGTGCCCAGAAAGACCTGCCGCGCGACGCTTGCGAGCGGCAACGCGGTGAGGGCAGCGGTGCCCGAGTCGAGCGCGAGGCCGAGGTCTTTCGCAAGCAGCGTGACCGCGGCGCGCGGGGCGAAATCGCCTTCCATCGCGCGGCGCATGCGGTCTTCCACGATCCAGCTCGCGCCCGAACTCTGCGCGATCACATCGAGTGCCTGTTTCGCGTCGAGGCCGAGACGTTCGGCCAGCGCGAGCGCCTCGCAACCCGCGGCGAGGTTCACTCCGGCGAGCAGGTTGTTGACGATCTTCGCCTTGGAGCCGTCGCCGATTGCCTCGCCGACGTGAAAGCGCTTGTCGCTCATTGCCTCGAGCAGCGAACCGCAACGCGCGACGAGCGCGGCCGGCCCGCCCATCATCATCGACATCGAGCCCGCGCGTGCCCGCACCGGGCCGCCCGACACCGGCGCATCGAGCATCGCGATACCGCGTTCGGCAAGTCGCCTGCCGAGGGCTTCCGAGAAGGCCGGCGCAACGGTGCTGCACATCAGCAACACCGACTCGCCCGTCATCGCCGCGGCCGCGCCATCGGCACCAAAGACGACGTCTTCGGTCTGCGCCGCGTCCACCACCAGCGTGATCACCGCATCGCAGCCGCGCGCGAGTTCCGCGGGCGAGGCGCAGACCTCGGCACCGGCGGCGCGCGCTTCCTCTTCCGCCTCCGGCCGGATGTCGCGCACCCGCACCTGAACCCCCCGTTCGAGCAGGCGTTTTGCCACACCCATGCCCATCAGGCCCACACCGATCACGCCTATTGTTTTCATCGCCCGCCTCATTGTCGACCTGCGTTCATCGCACTGCCGCCGATGCTATCCTCATCGCCCCCGGAGGTCAGAACCATGAATACACGACTGCTTGCCCTGCTCTTTTCCATCCTGGCTTTGCTTGCCATGCCTTTGACCGCGAACGCCGCCGACTCCCGCATCGTGGACGCGGCCTTCGTCACCGCAGCGATCAAGCGCGGCGCGATCCTCTGGGATGTGCGCAGCGGCGCGGAGTACCGGCGCAGTCACGTCCCCGAGGCGATCAATATCGGCGATGCGCTCTCGGTGCTGCGCAACCCCAACAGCGAGGACTTCATCCCGGTGCCCGATCTCGAGCGGATTCTCGGCGGCGCGGGCTTCGACCTGGAGAAAGAAATCGTGGTGTACGGAACACGCGCCTCGGTGGGCGCGTACTTCGGCCTCTACACCCTGCAGCATTTCGGCGCGAAGAAGGCCTGGGTGTATCACGACGGCATTGACGGCTGGGCACGCGGCAGCGGCGCATTGCAGACCGAAGAAATCCGCTACCGGCCGGTGCAGCTCAGCCTCAAGGCGGTGCCCGGCGTCGCAGTGAGCACCGAGGAAATCCTCGCCATGCTCAACAAACCCGATATCCAGCTCATCGACGTGCGCACGCCGCGCGAGTTCGCGGGCGAGGACATCCGCGCGATCCGCGGCGGCCACATTCCCGGTGCGATCAACATTCCCTACGAACAGAACTGGCAGGACCCCGAGACTGCGCAAAAGCTCGCCCGCCGGCAGGTGCGCGACAAC
>CAMBSA010000195.1 GCA_945869935.1 Bordetella parapertussis
GTGCCCAGGCGGTGGTTGATCTCGCGCTCCAGTACGCGAAGGACCGCAAGCAGTTCGGCCGTCCGATCGGCACCTTTCAGGCGATCGGCCACATGCTTGCCGACATGCAGACCGAACTCGAGGCGGCACGGACCCTGATGTGGCGCGCCGCGTGGATGGTTTCGCAGGGCAAGGACGCGCTGAAAGAGATCTCGATGGCCAAGCTGTTCGGCTCGGAGATGTATGCACGCGTCGCCAACATGGGCATGCAGATCATGGGCGGCTACGGCTACAACATGGAGTTCGACATGCAGCGGCATTTCCGCGACGCGCGTAGCGGTACCATTGGCGCCGGCACCTCGCAGATCCAGCGCAATCTCATCGCCAACCTGATGGGGCTGAAGGTGCAGTAAAAGCGGAACCCAGGGAAGTCACACAATGCCCCCGGCAATGCACCGGGGATGATTCGAACCAGGAGTGAACATGAAACTGAAATCCGGCAATTCCTTTCGCCTGCTGATCGGCGGCGCGCTCGCGCTTGCGTCGTCGATTGGGTTTGCCCAGGCCTGGCCTAACAAACCGATGCGTCTTGTCGTGCCCTACGGCACCGGCGGCGCGCCCGACGTGATCGCGCGCACGCTCAGCCCGCGGCTGGGCGAGATCTTCGGCCAGCAGGTGCTGGTGGACAACCGGCCCGGCGCGGGCGGCGCGATCGCCGCCGAGCATGTGGCGAAGTCGCCCGCTGACGGCTACACGTTCTTTGTCGCCGACACCGGCCACTTCGCGATCAACCCCGCGCTGTACTCAAAGCTGCCCTACGACATCCTGCGCGACTTCACGCCTGTCATCCATATCGCATCCACGCCGCTGTTCCTCGCGGTCGGCGCCGCGGTGCCGGCGAAGAACATCCAGGAGCTGATCGCACTCGCCAAGGACAAGCCGGGCGGCCTGTCCTACGGATCTTCGGGCAACGGCAGCCCGCACCACCTTGCGCTCGCGCAGATTACCGCGCTCACCCGCGCCAACTTCGTGCATATCCCGTTCAAGGGCGTTGCGCAGTCGGTGCCGGCGGTGCTCTCGGGCGATGTGGCGGCCATCTTCGTCGGCATGCCCTCTATCCTGCCGCATGTAAAGAGCGGCAAGGCGCGAATCATCGCGGTAAACGAACCCAAGCGCACCCACCTGATGCCGGAAGTACCGACCGTGGTCGAATCGGGCGTCCCCGACTTCACCGTTGGGGTGAGCATCGGATTCATGGCGGCAACGGGAACGCCGACCGAGGCCGTTGCGCGCATGAATGCCGAGGTCAACAAGCTCATCAACCTTCCCGACCTGATCCAGCGCTTTACGTCGCTTGGAATCGACAAGATCGGAGGCACGCCCGAGCAGTTCGGCCAGGCCATCCGCGCCGACCTGCCGCGCTTTGCAAAGGTGGTGAAGGAGACTGGCGCCAAGGTGGATTGATCGGCCCGGCTCGGGCACAAATCTCGAACATTTTCACCGGAAGCCCAGTATCAACGCCTGAAAGCGGGCGATCAGCGTACAGAAATGGTGCAGTGCTGGGCTAATGGCGGGGCCAATTTCAGGGCATGATGCGCGGGCGGGGCGCCCGGTTCTCCTGCGATCTTTTCCGGATCGAACAGTCCGGTTCAAGTTCGCCGCGGCACGTGCGGTGCACCGCGAAACTCCTGCACGCCGCGCCGTCCAGCGGCGCGGCGTGCAGGAGCCCTCCTCTCCTCCTGCTTGTCCTGTCCCGTTGCCTGCGGGTTTTGGCACCTTGCAGCACCGTTCCGTCGGGATATTCCTGATGCATCAATTCGCTGTCAGGCGCCGCATGTTGCTCACTATCCCGCCCGGATACAATAGTAAAAGCGCGCTACCTGCTATGCAGAAGTCGCATAACCCGATTTTCCCTCAAAACCGCAGGAGCCGGGATGGATCTCGAGCAATTGCGCTACTTCGTGCGCGTGGCCGAACAGGGCAGTTTCAGCAAGGCGGCGGTGCTGCTCGACATCGCGCAGCCGACCCTCAGCCGCAGCGTGCGTTCGCTCGAAGTCGAGCTCAAGGCGAGCCTGTTTCACCGCAATGGCCGCGGCGTGCTGCTCACAGATGACGGACGTGTATTCCTCAATCACGCGCGCGGCGTGCTGCGTGGCGCGGACGCGGCGCTCAAGGCGGTGGGGCGAGGCGAGCCGAGTTATGCCGGCAGGGTCGCGGCGGGCCTGCCGCCCAGCCTGAGCAAGCTGATCATCTTGCCGCTGGTGAACACTTTTCTCGAACGTTTTCCGAGGGCGTCGCTCGGCGTGGTCGATGGCCACTCGAGCGCGCTCTACGACCAGCTGCTGTCCGGGCGGCTGGATTTCGCCATCCTGCACAACCCGGCGGCATCGCCTCAGCTCGCGATCGAGCCGATCGTCACCGAACCGCTGGTCCTGATCGGCAACCGGCAGGTGGGTCGCCGCGCGGGAAGCGTCGGCCTCGCCGATCTGGAAGGTTTGCCGCTCGTCATGGCGAGCGCGCCGCACGCCCTGCGGCCGCTGATCGAAGCGGCGATGGCACGTGCGGGGCTGCCGATGCGGGTTGCGATCGAGGTCGATTCGATTGCTGCGATCATCGATCTGGCGGCCGCGGGCACCGCGTTCTCGATCGTCTCCGAGAGCACGATCGCCGTGGTGCCTGCATCTGTTGGTCTGCACCGCCAGCGTATCGACGCCCCGGGTCTGGAGACAACACTGTGTCTCGCCGCGCCTGCGCGTCAGCCGCGTACCCCGCTTCCGGTGGAAGTCGCACAGCTTTGTGTCGAACTGCTGCGTAAGGCGCTCGGCCTGCGTCGCAGGCCCGCACGCATCAAGGTCTGAGCTGGGCGAGCCCCGCGACGGCACGCCGCGTTCTAGAATCCCGTTCCCATGGCGACAACTCGTTCCCGATCCGCATCCAGATCAGCCACTCGCGAATCGGGCGGACGCGCGTCGGCGGCACGCGCGATTCCCGGAGTCTCGGAGGAGATCACCGCGCGGGGCGACTATCTCAGCCGCGACGAAGTGCTCAAGCACCTGCATATCAAGCCGCAGACGCTGTATTCCTATGTAAGCCGGGGATTCATCCGCAGCGTGCCGCAGCCCGACGGCCGCTCCAGTTTTTACCTTCGTGAAGACGTCGAGAAGGTGCGCTCGCGCAGCGTCGCCCGCGCCGGCCACGGCCCCGCCGCGGCGAGCGCAATGCGCTGGGGCGAGCCGGTCATCGTCACCCGTCTCACGGAACTCACCGACGCCGGGCCGCGCTATCGCAGCCGCCTTGCGGTGGAACTCGCGCGCACCCGCGTGCCGTTCGAGAACGTCGCTGAATATCTCTGGACCGGCGAGCTGGCCGAGGACACGCTGGTGTGGCAGCAGACGCCCGATCCCGCCGGACTCGGCAGGCTGCTCGCATCCGCCGCGAAGCTGCATTCGCATGCGCACATCCTGCAGCTCATGTCGATGACGGTGCACGGTCTTGGCATCGCCGAAGGCAACCGCCGCGAGCGTATCCGTCTCGGCTCGACGCCGACTACTGCCGGGCGCCGTCTGATCCGCGCCTTCGCAGCCACGCTCGGGTTCCTCTCGCCGAAACAGGCATATTCGCCGCTCGAGGACGGTGAGCCGGTGGCGGCGGGGCTTGCCCGGATGTTCGGCATTTCGAACGATGCCCTGCATCTGAATGCGCTCAATGCCGCGCTGGTGGCGGTGGCGGATCACGAGCTCAACCCGGCCACCTTCGCCGCGCGCGTCGCTGCATCGGGCAGCGCGGACATGCATTCCTGCATCGGTGCTGCGCTCGACACGCACTATGGCACCCTGGTCGGACGCACCTGCGACCGCGCTGAGGAACTGTTCGAACCGCCCGCCGATCCGGAAATCGTGTTCGAGCGCGCGATGGCGATGCGCGCCGCCTCGCGCAGCCTGCCGGGGTTCAACCATCCGCACTATCTCAACGGTGATCCGCGCGGCCGCCTGATGATGGAACTCGCGATGCTGGTCGGCGGTTCGCGGCGGGTCGTCGGCAACATGATGATGACCCTGCGCCGTCTCGAGGAAGAATGCGAGGCGCGCCCGACGGTGGAATGCGCCCTCGTCCTGCTCTGCCGCGCGCTCGGCATGCCCGATCGTTCTGCTGCCGGCCTCTATGCCCTCGGCCGCACCGCCGGCTGGGTCGCGCATGTGATCGAACAGCGGCTGGCAGGTTTCATGATTCGGCCGCGCGCGCAGTTCGACCACGCGGCCGACTGATCCGGGGAATCTACAAGGGGGCGTAGCCCTCTTGTTCAAACCCGGCATGATCCGGCCGCGCGCGTTCGGTCACACGGGAGAGTCAGGCAACCCACCGTGTTTCGCCGTAAATTTCTGAAGATTTATTTAATATCCCCAGAACCCACGCCTGAAAGAAGGTTATTCCAATGTCGGATTCGGAATACCCGCGAGTGCATTACTCGACGATAAGTCCGAGCTTTCTGACAACCGCGCCCCAGCGCGCATGGTCGGATTTGAGTGTTGCCGCCGCTTCTTCAGGTGTCGAGGTGATTGGCGTCAGCCCCATCTGGGCGAAGCGCTCCTGCAATTCCTTCGACTTCACCGCGGCAACCGTGGCGGAATTGAGCCGGGTCACGATGTCGCGGGGAAGTCCCGCCGGTCCCTCGAGCATCGCCCAGGTGGCCACCTCGTAACCCTTGAGGCCGGCCTCGTCCGCGGTCGGGACATCCGGCAGAATCGAGCTTCTGCGTGGCATCGCCACCGCAATCGCACGCAGCTTCCCCGATCTGACCTGCGGCAAGGCGCTCGGAATCGTGTCGAACATCACCTGTATCTGCCCGCCGAGCAGGTCGGTCAGCGCCTGTCCGCTGCTCTTGTAGGGAACATGGGCGATCTTTGTCTTCGCCATGTCATTGAACAGTTCGCCCGCGAGGTGCAGGACCGAGCCCACGTTGGAGCCGAAGTTGAGCTTGCCCGGGTTGGCCTGCGCGAACTGGATCAGCTCCTTCAGGTTCGTTGCCGGCACATTGGGGTTGACCGAGATCATCATCTCCGAGGCGGAGACCATCGAGATCGGCGCAAAGCCGTTGATCGCGTCGTAGGG
>CAMBSA010000196.1 GCA_945869935.1 Bordetella parapertussis
TGCATTCGACCGCCAGCGGGAAGGCGCTGCTTAGCGTGCTCGGCAAGGAAGAGCTCGCGCGCTGGCTGGCCGACAATCCGCTGAAACCGGTCACCTCGAAGACCATCACGACGCGGCAGCGGCTGCTGAAGGACATCGAGGCGGGAAGGGCGCGAGGCTACTTCCGCGCCGCGGGGGAACATTCGGAGGACCTGGAAGTGGTCTCCGTTCCCGTGATGCTGCACAACGAGGTGATCGCGGTCGCCCTGGCCGGACCGTCCCATCGCATGCGGCCCGCTACCGCGAAGTTCGCGGCCCGGCTCCTCGCGCTCAAGCGAAAGCTGGAAGCGGCGGTGACGCCGCAGGCGGCATGAGAGGGCGAACGCGCGTTCTCATCGCCGGGGGCGGCATCGGTGGCTTCACCGCCGCGGTCTCGCTGCTGCAAAGGGGCTTCAGCGTCGAGATCCTGGAGAAGTCGCCCCAGCTCGGCGAGGTCGGCGCCGGCGTGCAGAACAGCCCGAATGCGGTGCGGGTATTCCATGCGCTGGGGCTGCTGCCGGAAATCGAGGCGTGGTGCCACACGCCGCAGGCGCGCGAAGTGCGGCTGTGGAACACGGGTGAAGGCCCCAAGCAGCCGACCCGGAACGCCGATTTTGTCGCCAAGTACGGATTTCCTTTCATCAACATGCATCGCGCTGACCTCCATCGCATTCTCGTTGATGCGGTGAAGCGCGATCCGAACTCGGCGATCCGCCTGGGCGCGAACTGCACCGGCTTCGAGCAGGATGCGGACGGCGTGACGGTGTCCCTGGAAGGTGGAGAGCGGCTCCGCGGCGCGGCGTTCGTCGCGGCCGATGGCATCCATTCCGTGATGCGGCGCCATCTGTTCGGCCCTTCCACGGCGCGGTTCACGGGCGGCGTGGCCTGGCGCGGGCTCATTCCGGTCGAGAAGCTTCCGCAGCGGATGCGGGAACGGAACGGCGAGACCTGGCTCGGCCACAACGGCCACGTCACCGTCTATCCGGTGCGCCGCGGCGAGTTCATCAATGTCGTCGGTCATATCGATCGCGACGACTGGCAGGTGGAATCCTGGATCGAGCGGGGCGAGACCGAAGAGTTCGCGCGCGACTTCGCCGGATGGCACGAAGAGATCCAGATCATGATCCACGCCATCGAGACGCCCTACAAATGGGCGCTTTACGTGCACGATACCCTGCCGAATTGGTCCACCGGCCGGGTGACGCTGCTGGGCGATGCATGCCATCCGATGGTGCCGTACCTCGGGCAGGGCGCAAACATGGCGATCGAGGACGGCTATGTGCTCGGCCGCTGCTTCGATGCGAACGCGGACGATATTCCCGCGGCGTTGCGGTGCTACGAAGCGGCGCGCCTGCCCCGCACGACACGGGTCGTCAACGAGTCTGCCGCCAACATGAAGCGATTCCGGACGCCGGTGTTTGCCGATCCCGCGCAGGCGCGGGATTTCGTGAACAACACCTGGAGCAGCCAGATGGACCTGCGCGCGTGGATCTACGGTTATGACGCCACGTCCGTGCCGGCGACCGAAGCGCAGCAGGCAAACGCGTGAAGGCTGCGGCCTTCCGCTACGAGCGTCCGTCGTTCCTGGCGGAAGCCTTGCGGCTGCTGGTGGAAGGCGGCCAGGACGCGCGCGCCATCGCAGGCGGCCAGAGCCTGGTGCCGGCGATGAATTTCAGGCTCGCGCGGCCGTCGTTGCTGGTTGATCTCGGGCGTATCGCCGCGCTGCGCGGCATCCGGCTGATGGAGGGCGGCGTGCTGGCGGCGGGCGCGATGACGCGTCACAGCGACTTCGAGTTCAGCGACCTGGTGCGCGAACGGCTTCCCCTGCTGCATGCCGCGATGCCGGGTATCGCCCACATGCCGATTCGCAACCGCGGCACGATCGGCGGCAGCCTCGCCCACGCGGATCCGGCGGGCGATTGGCCCGCGCTGTGCGTCGCGAGCGGGGCCGAACTGGTCCTGAAGAGCAGTCGCGGCGATGAGCGCGTTTTGCCGGCCGATCAGTTCAGCCGAGGCTTTTTCTCCACTGCGCTTGCCGACGGCGAGCTGATCACGGAAATACGGTTTCCCGCCTGGCCGGAAGGCCGGCGTTGGGGACTGCAGAAGATGGCACGGCGGCGGGGTGACTTTGCGATCGCGGCCATCGCGTGCACTGCCGACCTGAAGGACGGCAAGGTCTCGGACGCGCGGATCGTGGTGTACGGTGCGACGGACGCGCCGCTACTCCTGCCCGAGGCGTGCGGCCATCTGCTCGGGCACGCGCCAAGCGCGGAAAGGGTGGAGGCCGCCGCTATTGACGCGGCGGCGCGGGCGCCTGTGCGGTCGGATCTGCATGCCAGCACGGAGTACCGCCGCGAACTGGTGCGGGTCCTGACGCGCCGCGCGCTCGAGCAGGCATTGCCCGAAGCGCGGAGGCCGCATGAATGACGGGAAGGCGAAGATCCGCCTGACCGTGAACGGCAAGGAGGTGGAAGCTACCGTCGAGCCGCGCGTAAGCCTTGCGGATTTCCTGCGCGAGGAGTTGCGCCTCACTGGAACCCATCTCGGCTGCGAGCATGGCGTGTGCGGTGCCTGCACCATTCTCGTCGATGGAGAGGCGATGCGTTCCTGTCTCATGTTCGCGGTGCAGGCCGATGGCGTGTCCGTCACCACGGTGGAGGGCATCACGCCACACGATGGCCTGAGCCCGCTGCAGGCCGCCTTCCGGCGCCATCACGCGTTGCAGTGCGGATTCTGCACCTCCGGATTCCTGATGACTGCGACAGCCTTGCTGCGCAGGCGCGCCAAGCCGACGGCGGACGAGGTGCGGGAGGCGCTTTCGGGGAACCTGTGCCGGTGCACGGGCTATGTCCCAATCGTCGACGCTGTCCTCGATGCAGCTCAACTGTCGCAAGAGGAGTAGACCCATGATCCATGCCATCCCCCGCGATGCGGGGTTCGTTCCCCGCGGCAGCAAGGGCGCGCAGTAGTGCCGGTACAGATCGGCCGGTCGGTTGAGCGGAGCGAGGACGCCCGCTTCCTCTCCGGCCGGAGTTGCTTCGTCGGCGACATCCAGCGGCCGGCAATGCTGCACGCTGTGGTGGTTCGCAGCCAGGTCGCCCACGCCCTGATTCGCGGCATTGACGCTTCTGCGGCGCTCGCGCTTCGTGGCGTGGTCGCCGTCATCCGCGGGGAGGATATCGAAGGCGAACTGAAGCCCATTCCGCTGCATGTTTTCACGCCGATTCCCGGGCTCGGCCGGTTCGAGCAGCGGCCGATCGCGAGGGGTCGCGCGGTGTACGTCGGTGAACCAGTCGCTCTCGTGATCGCTGAAGACCGCTATGTTGCCGAGGACGCTGCCGACCTTGTCGTGGTCGACTACGAGCCCCTCGAGCCGGTCGTGGACATGCACGTTTCCCGGAAGGACCGGACGGTGATTCATCCGTCGGTCGGGACCAACGTCGCGACGAATTACCGGGTCGGAAAGGGCGATGCTGCTGCCGCATTCGCCCAGGCCGCCTACACGCGCAAGGAAGCGTTCAAAGTCCACCGTCACGCGGCTGCGCCGTTGGAAACGCGGGGACTCGTGGCGGAGTGGGACGCGCAGGCCGCGCACATGCGCGTCTGGGGCGCCACCAAGCTACTGTTCCGCAATCGCGCGATCCTGTCGTCGATGCTGGCCCTTCCCGAGTCCCAGGTAGAGCTGATCGAAGTCGACGTCGGCGGCAGCTTCGGCGTGCGCGATGAGTTCTATCCCGAGGATTTTCTGATTCCCTACGCGGCGAGGAAACTCGGCCGTCCGGTGAAATGGATCGAGGATCGCCGGGAGCATCTTATCGCCACCAACCATTCGCGCGAGATGCAGTGCACGCTCGAGATCGCGGTGGACCGAAACGGCACGATCCTGGCCTTGCGCGGAGACTTGACGGTGGATCTTGGCGCGTATGCGCGGCCGAACGGTGGTGTGGCGCCCAGCAGGGCGATCCAGTTCATGTGTGGCCCGTACCGAATCCAGAACGCGGAGTTCGAACTGACCGGTGTGATCACGAACAAGACACCTCTGGGCTCATACCGTGGACCTGGCCGCTACGAATCGAGCTACTTCCGGGAACGCATAGTCGACATTGCGGCGGCCGATCTGGGGATCGATCCCGCCGAGTTCCGCATGCGCAACCTCATTCCGCCGGAATCTATGCCCTGGGACGCAGGCTCGCTGCTTCCTGGAGGGGCGAAAGCCGTCTACGACACAGGCAACTATCCCGAGGTCATGAAGAAGGCGCTGGACGCCTTCGGCTACGCCGCGCTGGCAGGCATGCGCGGCAAGAAAAGCGAGGGCCGCTACCACGGCGTGGGAATCGGATGCTTCGTCGAATCCGGCGGCGCCGGGCAAAGCGAGACCGTGCGCCTGCTGGTTACCGAGTCGGGCCGCATCAATCTATACACAGGCTCTTCCTCCGCGGGGCAGAGCCATGAGACGGTGCAAGCGCAGATCCTGGCCGACCAGCTCGAGTTTCCGTTCGAGAACATCGACGTCTTTCATGGCTCGACGACCTATGTGGAGAACGGCTGGGGCAGCTACGCCAGCCGCTCTGCAGTCATGGCTGGCAGCGCGATCACGCTCGCCGTCAAGACGCTCCGCAAGCAGGTGCTGGAACTGATCGAGCGGCGCACCGACGTGCCGGTCGACGCGCTCGATTGGGAGCCGGAAAGCGTCATCCGCGGGCCGGATGGGAAAATCGTCGCCACCCTGGCGGACCTCGGCAGGCAGTCCGCCTCCGACCCCGAGCTGCGGCGCGCGCTCGAGGCGAGCGAAACCTGGGCGAGCAGCCAGCTTACCTACACCTTCGGCGTGCAACTGGCGCACGTCGCGGTGGACCCGGAGACCGCTGCCGTTGAGGTGCTGCGCTTCCTCACCATGGAGGACATCGGCCGCATGATCAACCCGGCGGTGGTCCACGGCCAGACGCTGGGCGCGTCGATGCAGGGCATCAGTGCCACGCTTCTGGATCACCTGATCTACGACGACAGCGGGCAGTTGCTTACCGGCAGCTTTGCGGACTACGTGTTCGCGGG
>CAMBSA010000197.1 GCA_945869935.1 Bordetella parapertussis
GAACGCGGTGCCGAGCGCGCCGAACAGCCACAGGGTCGGACGCTCGTCGCCAAGCAGCGTGCTCGCCACGCCGGTGAGAAACGGGAAGGTGTAGAAAACGAGGATCGCGAGCGTCACCGGCATCAGCGACACCGAGGCCTGGATCAGCACCGTCTGGATCGCGATCAATACCCCGAGCAGCAGGGTTGAGCGGAACTGCAGCGGCAAGGGAAACACCCGCCTGCCGAGCACGGCGAGCAGGCAGAACAGCAGCACGCTCGCGGTGAGTGAGCGAACCGATGCGGCGGTGGCGACGTTCACGCCGTTGGCAAAGGCGAGCCGCGAACTCGCGTGCCCGGTGCCCAGGCTGATTGCCATCAGGATCAGGCCGGCAAACGGCATCCAGTTGGAACGCTCCGCCGCCTGTTCGCTCATGGCGCTTCCTGTTCGGCCTTGGGATCACGCGCGAGCAGCTGCTCCACCGCCTTCGACGGATGCACGCCGCGGAACAGCACGCCGCACACTGCATCCACGATCGGCATGTCCACATGAAGGCTGGCGGCAAGCCGCTGCACCTCCTGCGCCGAGTGCACGCCCTCGGCCACATGGCCGAGATCGGCGAGGATGTCCTCGAGGCTGCGGCCGGTGGCAAGCAACAGACCGACGCGGCGATTGCGCGACAGGTCGCCGGTGCAGGTGAGTATCAGATCGCCCGCGCCCGCCAGGCCCATCACGGTCTCCGACCGGCCGCCGAGACGCGCAGCGAGACGGCCGATCTCCGCCAGCCCGCGGGTGATCAGCGCAGCGCGCGCGTTGAGTCCGAGGCCGAGGCCGTCGCAGACGCCGGTGGCGATCGCCATCACATTCTTCACTGCGCCGCCGATTTCCACGCCGGCGACGTCGTCGCTGTAATAGATCCGCAATGCCGGTTGATGCAGTTCGAGCGCGGTATCGCGCGCGAAGCCTTCGTCCTTTGATGCGAGCACCAGCGCGGTCGGTTTGCCGCGCGCGACTTCGGCGGCGAAGCTCGGCCCCGAGAGCGCGCCGGAGGCAGACCGGCCGCCCCATTCTTCGGACACGATCTGGTGCGGAAACTTGGCGCTGCCGCGCTCGAAGCCCTTGCACGCCCAGAGCAGGGGCAGATGCACTTTGTGGTCGCGAATGCGCACGAGCGACTCGCGCAACCCGGCCGTCGGCGTCACGATAAGCGCAAGTCCGGCGCCGTCGAGCGCGGCTGTCATGTCCGACACCGGATGCACCGCAGCGGGCAAGGTGACGTCGGGCAGATAGTGCGGGTTGAGGCGCGTGGACGCCATCGCACGCGCCTGGTCCGCATCACGCGCCCAGAGAGCCACCTCGTGGCGCGCGGCGAGAGCGACGGCCAGAGCCGTGCCCCAGGCGCCCGCCCCGACGACGGTGATTTTCATGGAGTGGTCGAAGCGCCGGGGCTAGAGGCCCCAGACCTGACTGATGCGCACGAAGCCGGTCTGGCCGTCGCGATGCTTCACCCGTGCCCACCCGGTGCCGTTGGTCTCGGCGAATTCAAGCGCCACGCCCTGCTGCGCGCGGAACACCACGGCGGCGTTCTCCGCAGGCTTGTCGCGTATTTCGGCAGTCGCCGCGGTCACCACCACCGTACGCATCTCGGCGAGCGCCTTCTTCTCCACCCAGGCGAGATCGCCGGCGACATCGCGCACCCGAGCCCACTGGTCGATGTTCACTATGATCTCGACCGGGTAGTAGCGGCTGGCGACGAACATCTTCTTGGCCTTCGTGGAAGGCGCATCGTAGAGCACCGTGCCGTTCTCGCCGATCGAGCGGTATTCACCCGCCCAAGCGGATGCCGCACCGAATCCTGCGCAGCAGACCAGGGCTACTGCGAAGCAGGCAAGGGCAGCAGCCGTGATCCGGGCGGCAAGCATGGGGCTCGGGCTCAGATCGCGCTCAATGCGCTATCTGGATTTTCGGCGCCTGATCCGCGGCTTGGGCAAGCTGCTGCTGGAACATCGCATCGAAGTTCACCGGCGCGAGCAGCACCGGCGGAAAGCCCGCCCGGGTCACGGTGTCGGATATGGTCTCGCGCGCGTAGGGGAAGAGCACGTTGGGGCAAACCACGCCGAACACCGGCGCCATTTCCTCGTCGGGGATGCCGACGATGCGGAAGATGCCCGCCTGCACCGCCTCGACCAGGAACAGGGTCTTGTCGCCGGCACGCGCGGTGACGGTGATGCTGAGGGTCACCTCGAACAGGCCTTCGGCGGCGGGGGTCATGCCCTGGCCGAGCTGCACTTCGAGCTGCGGCGTATCACCCGACAGAAACACCTGCGGGGCTCCGGGGACTTCGAGCGACAGGTCCTTGACGTAGATCTTCTCGATGCTGAATGCCGCTTGTTCGTCGCTCACGAAAAACTCCTTGGTTGTGCTTCTGCTGCGGCCACCCATCCAACATTCGTGGACCGCGGATTGTCGATATTTTCCTGCGGCTATTGCGACCCGCCGCCCTCGAGAAGCACATCCAGTTCGCCCTTGCGATCGAGTTCGACAAGGTCGTCGCATCCGCCCACATGGCGTTCACCGATCCAGATCTGCGGCACGGTGTGGCGGCCGGACTTCTGCATCATCTCCACGCGACGCTCGGGCTCGCGATCGACGAGAATCTTCTCCAGGTCCGACACACCCTTGGATTTGAGCAGCGCCTCCGCGCGATGGCAGTAGGGGCACCAACCGGTCGCATACATGAGCACTCGAGCCATGATCCTCGCTTCCCGTTACGCCTTTTCGGTGGGCAGGCTGGCGGCCTTCCAGGCGGCGATGCCGCCCGAAAGACTGACCACCCGGGTAAAACCCTTGTTGCGCAGACTCGCCGCTGCCGGACCCGACCGGCTGCCGCTTTCGCAGGTGACGATCACCGGCCGCTCCTTGAATTTTTCGAGCTCGCCCGCGCGCGCTTCGAGTTCGGCCGCGGGCAGATTGCGCGCATTGAGGATGTGGCCGGAGGCGTATTCCGCCGCGTCGCGGACATCGATCACGATCGCATCCTCACGGTTCATGAGCTGGACCGCCTCGACGGTGCCCACCGACGGCCCGCCGGTGCCGCGGCTGAACATCGGCCAGACCAGCATCCCGCCGCTGGCCACCGCGATGCCCACGAGGAAGATGTTCTCCTGCACGAATTTGAGAACGTCGACGTTCATCACCATCAGGTTCATGAGTCGGGGGGTATCCCGCAAAAGACCTCGCGCATCATCACGATGAGCTGCAAGGTTCGTTGATCGCTGACCGAATAGAAAACGCGGTTTGCTTCCTTGCGCGAACGCAGTATGCCCTTCTCGCGCAGTATCGCGAGGTGCTGGGAAATATTGCTCTGCGACGTGCCGACCGCATCGACGATGTCCTGCACGCTGGTTTCCTGGTCCCCGAGCACACACAGGATCTTCAGCCGCAGCGGGTGCGCAATCGCCTTCATCGCGCGCGCCGCCTGTTCGATCTGCTCCTTGCGGCCGATCAGCTCGAAAATGTCCTGAAGATCCTTATGCGGCGAGTTCAATGCGGCTCCAGCTGCGTGTTTCTCCGCCAGCCGCGCCCGGGTCAGCGAAGACAGGCGCGGCGGATATCGGCAAAAATCAAAATTCGGCGAAAATCGATCGCGTATTATAGGAGATAGCGGCGAAATCAGGGGTCAAAGCGCCCGTCACGCTGCTTCGGGCCGTGATCGCCGGGAAATTGCCGGCGGGCGGCGCAACCGGTCAAACGCCGTTGTTCAAAACCTGCGCAACCCCGCATATCCCACCGCCAACGAATCCTCATGCACAAGATTGTCCTGCTACGCCACGGCGAATCCGTGTGGAACAAGGAAAACCGCTTCACCGGATGGACCGATGTCGACCTCACCGACACAGGCATCGCCCAGGCGCGCGAAGCCGGCCGCCTGCTCAAGGACGCCGGCTTCGAATTCGACCTCGCCTTCGCCTCGATGCTGCGCCGGGCAATCAAGACCCTGTGGCTGACGCTTGAGACCATGGACCGGATGTGGATCCCGGTGGAACATTCCTGGCGCCTGAACGAACGCCACTACGGCGCCCTGCAGGGGCTGAACAAGGCGGAAACCGCGGCCAAGTTCGGCGAAAAGCAGGTGCTCGAATGGCGTCGCAGCTACGACGTTCCGCCGCCGCCGCTGGAACCGGGCGATCCGCGCGGCGCCACCGGCGATCCGCGCTACACGGAACTCTCGCCCGCGGAATTGCCGCTCACCGAATGCCTGAAGGACACGGTGGCGCGCTTCGTCCCGTACTGGGAGTCGAAAATCGCCCCGCAGGTGCGGGCCGGTCGGCAGGTGGTGATCGCCGCTCACGGCAATTCGCTGCGCGCACTGATCAAGTACCTCGACGGCGTGAACGACCTCGACATCGTCAGCCTCAACATTCCTACCGCGGTGCCGCTGGTCTATGAACTCGACGCGAACCTGAAGCCGATTCGCCATTACTACCTCGGCGATGCCGCGGCGATCGAAGCCGCCGCCGCGGCGGTGGCCAACCAGGGGAAGGCGAAGGCTTGAACCTGCGCGCGCTCGCCGTTGCCGGTGTGGCGGGCGTACTCGGCCTGGCGTGCGCCTTCGGTGCGGTTGCCCAGAAAACCCGCGATCTGGATGTGCTTCGCGGTCGCATCGAGCAGCTGAAGAAGGACATCGCCGACGCCGAGGAAACGCGTGCCGAGGCGCGTGACCAGTTGAAGGAGTCCGAGCGCTCGATATCGGAGGCGAACCGCGCGCTCCGGAATCTGGGCGCGAAGCGCGAGTCGGTGCAGGCGGAGATCCGCCGAATCGCCGAGCGCCGCAAGGACGCGGAGTCGGAGGTCACCGTACGGCGCGAGCAGTTGCGAAGGATGCTGGTGGCCTGGTACCTGCACGGGGAAGCGGGTGCGGTCCGCCTGATTCTCTCGGGCGAGGACCCGAACCGTACCGCCCGCGACCTGCACTACCTCGGCTATCTGTCTACTGCCGAAGCCAACCTGATCCGCTCGCTGCGCTCCGATGCCGAGCGCCTGTCTCTGATTGAATCCGAGACGCGGAGCAAGTCCGAAG
>CAMBSA010000198.1 GCA_945869935.1 Bordetella parapertussis
CGGACAGCCTGCCCCGGATCCAGCCGCCGCCTTCGCAGAATCCAGTCGATGAAGCTCATAGCTGGTAGTCAAGCGCCAGCCGTTGCTGCAGCCTGCGCGCCTGGCGAAAGGCTTCCTTGAGGATCCGCCGATCGAGTTCATTCAACGAATCGGGATCGATACGGTTGGGGTGGGCGTCCTGCTGCGCAGGGAATTGCTGGTGGCGAAGTCGCAGCAGCTGGATGAAATGAAACGCGTCGACCATCCCCTCGGTCTCCTCGCGCGGCGTGCGCGATTGCTCGCCGGCCCTGCGCAATCGCTCAGCGGTGTTTGTAAGCGTGATTCCGCCGGCCAGCGCGAGAATGCGCGCCGCATCGACAAAAGGGCGCGTGCCTTCTGCCTTGAGGTCGATCGTATTGCGTTCTTCACCCTTGCCCGATGTGACGAAGTCGGAAAACAGTCCAAGCGGCGGGCGGGCTTCCATGGCATTGAGCGCCATTGCGCGAAGAAACCTCTGATTTCCTGTCAACTCACCTGCAAGCCAATCGCGCAGCTCGCGCGCAAGGTCCAAATCCCCCCACACGTGCCGGAAGTCATAGAAGATGTTCGAGTGAAGCAGTGCCTGCGGCAGCGGGTTGCGTATCCACGCGCTGAACGTGGTTCGCCACTCATCGATATGCAGGCACCAGTCCGGATTGCCCGCCATGATGTTTCCCTTGCAAAGCGGAAACCCGCACTGATCGAGCGTGTCATTGACCGCGCGGGCAAACGGCAAAAGCCGCAGACGCGCCTGATCCGAGGACAGTCCGTCGGCAGAGAAAACAATACCGTTGTCCTGGTCGGTGGCGAAGGTCTGCTCAAGCCGCCCCTCGCTGCCGAGCGAAATCCAGCAGACCCTCACGCCGGCCAATGCATGATGCTGCGCTTCCATTGAGAGGATGCGTCCGGTCAGACGGTCGTTGAGCGTCGCGATGAGCCTGATGAGTTGCTCGGCAGCCACACCCTGTGCAAACAGATTCCCGGCGAGCGATCGAATTTCGCCTGCAGCATGCACGAGATCGGATGCGGTCCCGGCACTTTCAATGGACTGAACTATCCCGCGCATGCTGGTTCGCTGCAGCGAGAAAAGGTCCCGCTCGGACACTACGCCTGCGAGGCGCCCTTCCTGTTCCACGATGACATGACGGATTCCGAACTTCGCCATGAGCACCGCCGCCTCGGCGGCGGTGGCGTGCGGCGGCAATGTGTGGACGGGTGAGGTCATGCAATCCCGGATCGGCTGACCGGGATCGAATTCCGACGCGGCCGCCAGCCTGAGCAGATCGCGCTCGGTGAAGATGCCAAGCGGCGCACCGTCCGGGTCGACGACGACGATGGAACCGAGCTTCGCGCCCTGCATTGATCGCAAGGCTTCGCGCAAAGGATCATCCGGCGCGCAGCGCAGCGGTTCGCGCCTCAGGACATCCTTCAGGAGGATGTTGAGCGTCTGGCCTGCGGAGCCCTGCTTCGCGTAGCTCGTCTGGAGAAGCTCGTAGGATTGCTGCAGCAGCGTCTTGACCCTGTCGGTGCAGAACGCGTGGAACTCCGGGCTGCGTCGCACGAGTTCGTCGACGATTGCTGCGTCAGCCTGGTAGCAGAATGTGTCCTCATGGGCGACGTAGGCATGACGCACGGCACGCTTTGCCATGATCGCTGCAAGCGGAAATGTGTCCCCGGACGAATACTCGACCAGATCGCGCGCGTCTGTACCGCCGGGAACCTCTCCCCGCACGTGCCCGCGCTGGATGATGCAAAGATTCTTTGCCTGCCCGTCGTCCGGACCGGTTACCGGCGCCCCTTTGGGGAAGTAAGCAAGAGACAGCCGGGGCACAAGGTACTCCAGCGTGTCCTTGTCCATGCGATCGTAAGGCGCATGGCGGCGCAGTGCCTCCGCCGTTGCACTCATGAGCTCTGCGGGGATCGGTGCCATGTCAACGCACCGAACACAATGGCCCGGTCGGCGCGCGTGGCGGAGTTGCAATCCGACACTTGCATGCCCGGCGGCAGGAACCAATAATGCGCATCTTCCCCTCCGGCTTCATCCGATGAATAATGCCACGCGCGCGCTGCTTCGCTACTACTACTCCCAGCTGCTTACCCGTATTCATCTCGACGAGCTTGCGATCGAACAGCTTCGCACCGCGGTATCCGCAGACCGGAACTGCGCTCGGGCATGGCGAAGCCTCGGCTTCATGCTCGCGAACGGTGACAGAACCGACGAAGCCATCAGCTCTCTTCTCCGGGCGCTCGAGATCGAGGGCGATGATGCGGTGACGCGATTCAATCTCGGGTTCATCTATCACACGCAGAAGCGCATTCCCGAGGCCATCTCGCAGTTCGAGCAGGCCACCGCCCTTTCGCCGAAGAACGACCGCGCCTGGTACGGACTGGGCATATGCCACCAGGACCAGGGGGAATTCGGGAAATCCGTCGCGCCGCTGCAGGAGGCTGCAAAACTGCAGTACTTCAACCCGCATGCCGGCTACCATCTCGCGCTCGCATGGTTCAAGCTCGGCGAACGTGCGAAATGCGAAGCCGAGTTCGAGCGGGTCCGGTCTTTTGATCCGAAGATGGCGGCGAAGATGCAACAGGATTTCGAGACCGCCTGATTCGGTCTGCCGCGGCACCTCCGTTGGCATCAGACCCTTGGCGCATGATTCATCCAGCCCGGCGCCGCGCGCTCCAGGCTGGCGCTTCCCTCCTTCAATGCACGGCAATCGACACCGGTGCTTCTACACACCTGCGCCATCATCATGATCAACAGCAGCCACAGCCAGAACAGGATCAGGGCAGTGACATAGGGGATGTGCCGGTCAATCACGAACTTTGGCGTGATGAACCGTGCAGCGCGGATCACGGGGCGCGTAAGCATCTTCAGCAACTGGTAGACGTAGTTTCCCTCGCGCTTCTCGCCGGCAAGCAGGTAGAGCATCCCCTGCCCGAGCAGAAACAGTCCCGCGAGTTCGACAAGCGCCTTCAGGATGGTGAGGACCATCAACTCGGCTGGCATTGGGTGCTCCGGAAGTAAAAAGCTTGCTTCGAGGATTGTAATCGTCGCGAACTACGGTGGCACCGCGCCCGCGAGCACAAAAAAAGACCCGCGACAGGGCGGGTCCTTTGATTCGGTCCCGTGGCAGCACTTTCGCTGCCACGGGAAACCACTGCCTCAGTCGACCTGGGTGGCCACGCTCCCCTTGAGCACAGGGAACCGGACGTGATCGACCATGTCCTGAACATCCTTCCCCGGGCCGGGCGTGATCAGGCTGACGATGATGATCACAGCAAATCCGGCGGGAACACCGAATACACCCGCCGAGATGGGCTGGATACCCCACCAGATATTCTCGGCTATCGGCGAGATCACACCGAACACGCCCCGTAACCAGGGCTGGGTCGTGACCATGTAGTAGAAGGTCACCCCAAGACCCGCCACCATACCCAGGGATGCGCCCCATTTGCTCGCTCGCTTCCAGAAGATGCCGCACACCAGCGCGGGGAAGAACGCAGCCGCCGCGAACGAGAACGCCGCCGACACAAGGAACAGGATGTCTGCCGGCTTCTGACTCGCAACCCAGGCGGCCGCGAGTGCGACCACAAGGAGCAGAACCTTGGACAGAGTCACGCGACGCTGCGTCGAGGCATTCGGATCGATCATCTTGTAGTAGAGATCGTGGGAGAGCGCATTCGCGATGGTCAGGAGCAGACCATCCGCCGTGGAGAGCGCCGCGGCCAGGCCGCCTGCGGCCACCAGACCGGAAATCACATAGGGCAATCCACCGATCTCCGGTGTGGCAAGCACGACGATATCACCGCCGATCGCGATCTCCGCAAGCTGCAGTATCCCGTCCTTGTTCACATCGATGATGCTCAGAAGCGCCGGATCGACCTTGGACCAGGATGCAGCCCAGGCAGGCAGCTTGTCGAACGGCGTACCCACCAGAAGCGTGTACACGTCGAACTTGGCGAGCACCGCCAGGGCGGGTGCGGTGAAATAGAGCAGGAAGATGAAGAACAGCGACCAGGTCACCGATTCCCGTGCTTCCCGCACCGAAGGCGTGGTGTAGTAGCGCATCAGGATGTGCGGCAAGGCCGCGGTTCCAACCATCAGGCAGAACACCAGCGCGAGGAAGTTTCTCCGCGAGGTGTCCCGTGCCGTTTCGTCCTTCCCGGGGAAGGCCTCGGCATGGCGTATGGGCGGAGCAGCCCGCGCAGCAAGGCCGGCCTCGCGTGTCCATGCACCCTTGGCCTCATCCGCACTCTTGGGGAACTTGTCCACGGCTTCCTGAAGCGGCTTGATCTGATCGGCCGGTGCGTTCGATGCCTTCGCCTCGTCGAGCGCCTTGTTCACAGTAGCCTTCTCGGATTCGTACGATCCCGGCAGGCCCTTGAGCTTCGCGCTCGCGGCTGCGGCGCGATCGCCGAATATCTTGCGGACTTCCTTTTCCTTCGGATCGTCGATGAGCTGCTTCTCGCGCTCAGTGACCTTCTCGAGCACTTTTCCGTACACGAGCTGCGGGATCGGGAAGTTGGTGTGTTTCACCGACAGCCATACGACCGGGATCAGGTAGGCCACGATCAGCACGATGTACTGTGCGACCTGGGTCCATGTGACCGCGCGCATGCCACCAAGAAAGGAGCAGACCAGAATGCCACCCAGACCGAGGAAGATCCCGAGTTCGAACGCCACGCCGGTCAGGCGCGTAGTGATCAGACCAACCCCGTAGATCTGCGCGACCACATACGTGAACGAGCAAAGAATGGCGGCGAATATTCCAATGAACCGCGGAATATGCCCGCCGTAACGTGCGCCGAGAAAGTCGGGAATCGTGAACTGGCCAAACTTGCGCAGGTAGGGAGCAAGAAACAGCGCAACGAGGCAATAACCCCCGGTCCAGCCCATGATGAATGCGAGCCCCCCGTACCCGGTGAGGTACAGCGTACCTGCCATCCCGATGAACGATGCGGCGCTCATCCAGTCGGCGCCCGTCGCCATGCCGTTGAAAACGGCCGGCACGCGGCGCCCCGCGACGTAATACTCC
>CAMBSA010000199.1 GCA_945869935.1 Bordetella parapertussis
TCATCGAGCCGATGGTAGACATAGCCCTCGTAGAGCCGGGCCAGCAGGTCAGGCCGCTCTGCGAGAATCAGGTTGTGAATGAGCCCCGAACTGCCGATGCGACTCAGACCTCCGGACTTCGCGTGGCGGATGCAAAGCAGTCCGACGACGTCGATCGGGTCACGGTGCATGACCAATTCGCCGCCGAGCTGGAACGGACGCGCGGTTGGAAACCTGTCCGCGAGGTCGACCACATCGCCCACATACTCGCCGCGACGATTCTGCGATACGCCCACGCCGAGGCAGGCTCCCATTGCCCAGAACTGTGCCTTGATCTCGTCCGCAGATCGCCCGGCAACCCGGAAGCTGCGGATCAGGACAGCGCCGCGACCGTCAGCCAGTTCGCGACCGACCGGCGCCAGCGCCAGCCGCAGCGCGTCCAGGTGAAGGTCCGCCGCTCCGATGTCTCGCATCGTGCGCCCGCTTTCCAGGATCCACTGGCCTGCCCGTTCGATTTCGTCGAGCGCCGCGTCGGGAAGCTCGATCACCCAGCTCCGATCACGGTCCATTGCGCCGGCATCCCAGACCGCCGGACCGGATACGGGCGCCAGAACGGAGTTTCCCGCTGTCGCGCTTCCGGTAGTCGCCGTACTCATGACCGTTTCCCCTTCAATCGATTTTCGCGCCGGACTGCTTCACGAGCTTGCCCCACTTCGTCGTCTCGCTCCTGATGAACGCAGCGAAGTCCTCGGGGGATCCGTCATTGATCAGGAACCCCTGGTTGATCAGTTGCGCCCGCACGTCCCTGTCCGCAAGAACGTGGCGTGAATCTGCAAGCACCTTGTCAATTCGCGACCGCGGCGTACGCGCGGGCGCGAGCAAGCCGATCCAGGCCGTCGATTCGTAACCGATCAAGCCGGCCTCGGAGAACGTAGGAAGGTCAGGCAGCAACTCGAAGCGGGTTCTGCTGCTCACCGCGAGTCCCTTGAGCTTGCCCGCGCGGATCTGGTTCATGACGATCGGGACCACCGCGAACATGAGGTCGGTCCTGCTTGCCAGGAGGTCGGCCACCGCGGGCCCGCCGCCCTTGTAGGGCACGTGGACCATGTCCACGCCCGTCATGCTCTTGAACAGTTCCGCCGACAGGTGCAGGGAGCCTGCGTTGCCGGCCGACCCGTATTTGAGTTCGGCCGGTTTGCGGCGTGCCAGAGCGATGAGTTCCGCAACGGAGGACACCTGCAGCGCCGGCGATGTGACCAGGACGTGCGGCAGCGATGTCAGCAGGCCAATCGGGGAAAAGTCGGCAATCGGATCGTAGGGCAAGGACGCGTACAGGGCGGCATTCGTCGCGTGCGTGCCATTGGTGCCGAGCAGCAAGGTATGCGCGTCGGGCGGTGACTTGGCGACGGCTTCGGCAGCGAGATTGCCATTCGCGCCCGGACGGTTCTCCACAACGACCGCCTGTCCCCAGCGCTCCCCCAGCCGCTGGCTCAGCATGCGTGCGAGATACTCCACCGCCCCGCCGGGAGGAAACGGGACCACGAGACGCACCGGCTTGTCGGGATAGCGCACGGCGTCACCCTGCGCATGCCCGGATGGCACGCAAATAAGGGTGCATGCAATCGCCAACACGCCGGCGATTGCATGAATCCATGAACGCCCGCTCAGCGGCGCAGCCCCGTTGGCAGCCATCGCGCTACTTCTCCTCGGCCTGCTGCGTGCGCTGCTGCATCTGCTCCACCGCCTGGCCGACCTGTTCCTGCGCCTTCTGGACGGTATTCCTGCCCGCTTCGACTTCCTTCTTCTTCGCCACCGCGGCGGTGGCCGCGGTGCTCGCGGTCTCGACGCCGCAGCCCGCAAGGCCGAGAGCCAAGGCAACTGCGATGCTGATGCGATTCATTGGCGACTTTCGCTGAGGTTGTAAAACTCGAACGGTAATACGATAGCATCGCGGCTGTCAGGCCATCGACACGAAGAGGCGGAGCCTGTGAAATCCGCCCGATGCGCCAATAAAAGGAGGAGTGATGAAACGGGCAGTTGCTATTGCGATTCTTGCAGTGCTTTCGTTCAACGTATCGGCGCAACAATGGCCTGCCAAACCGATGACGATGCTCGTCGGATACCCGGTGGGAGGGGGCCTGGACATCGTCGCACGCTTTCTTGCCGAGGGCCTGCGCGAAAAGTTCGGGCAACCGGTGGTGGTGGACAACAAGGTCGGCGCGGTCGGCAATCTCGCCGCGCAGGCGGCGGCGCGCGCGGCGCCCGACGGCTACACGATGCTCTTTACCGCCAACGCGACGCATGCGGCGAACCCGCACCTGTTCAGGAACCTGCCGTTCGACCCGGTGAAGGACTTCACGCCGGTGACGACGCTGGTGTCGCTTTGCTTTGTGCTCGTGGTGGACCCGGTGTCGATGCCGGTTAATTCGGTGGCGGAACTCACGCGTTACATGAAGGCCAACCCGGGCAAGCTGTCGTATGCGACCGGCAACGCCACGGGCCGCGTTGCGATGGAGATGTACCAGTCACTCGCCGGCGTGTCGGCGGTGCACATTCCCTACAAGGCAACACCAACCGCGTTGAACGACATGATCGCGGGCCGGGTGCAGTTGATGTTTATCGACGCCACGTTCGGACTCACGCATGTGCGCTCCGGCAAGCTGCGCGCGCTGGCAGTTTCGACGCGCAATCGCACCGCATCGGCACCGAATATCCCGACCATGGCGGAAGCGGGCGTTACCGGTTTCGACATCGGCGCATGGTTCGCGCTTTTCCTGCCCGCCAATGCACCGCGTGAGGTCGCACAGAAACTTGCCGATGCGTCGAACGCGATCATGGGCAGCGACAAGGCGCGCGATCTGCTCGGCAGGATCGGCGCCGACCCCTTCCCCGGTTCGCCGGAGAGCCTCGCGAAATTCGTCGACAGCGAAATCGCCAAGTGGGGCAAGCTGGTCAAGGCGGCGGGAATCGAACCCGAATAGTTCGCAGCACGGCCAATGCACCGCGATAGCGAGACGATATTTTCGGCTCCCGGGAGTCGTCGCGCTAGAATCCCGGATCACTCCTGATGAGGACATACACGTGAATTTCGCCGGAAAGCTGTTGATTGCAGTCCTGTACGCCCTCGTTACGACGACGGCCTTCGGTCAGGTACGTTACCCGGATAAACCGGTAAAGATCGTGGTCGGCTTTCCCCCGGGCACCAGCACCGATACGCTGACGCGGCTGGTGGCGGCAAAGATCGCCGATGGCCTCGGTCAGGCCGTGGTGGTGGAGAACAAACCCGGCGCGGGAAGCAGCATCGCGGCCGAAATGGTCGCGCGTTCGGCGCCTGACGGCTACACCCTGCTCGCGAGTTCCAGCGCGAACACGATCAATCCCAGCCTGTACAAACTCACGTTCGACTTCCAACGCGATCTCACCGCGATCGGCTCGATTGCGGAAGCGCCCTTGCTGATCGTGGTTCACCCTTCAGCCGGAGCGCAGAATCTGCAGCAGCTGATCGCCCTCGCGAAGGCGAAACCCGGCGCGCTGACCTACGGCTCCTCGGGTATCGGGACTTTCGTCCATCTCAATGGCGAGCTTTTCAAGATCAACAGCGGAACGAACCTCGGCCATATCCCCTACAAGGGCAGCTCGCAGGCGGTCGCGGACGTGCTGAGCGGCCAGGTTCAGGTCCTGTTCTCGCCGGCATCGACCGTCATCCCGCATGTGAAAGCCGGCAAGGTCGTGGCGGTCGGCATCATCGGCCGCAAGCGCTCGACCGACCTGCCCGACGTTCCGACGCTCGCCGAAGGCGGCGTGCCCGGCCTGAACGCCTCGCTCTGGTCCGGGCTGAACGCGCCGGCGGGAACGCCCGCGCCGATCGTTGATCGTCTCAACCGCGAACTTCAGCGCGCGCTCGCCTTGCCGGATATCCGAACCCAACTCGCCGCGCAGATCAACGAACCGCTGCCCGGGACGAGCGAACAGTTTGCCGCGATGATTCGCGAGGACATCGACAAGTGGGGCCGGGTGGTGCGAACCGCGGGCATCAAGAGCGAATAAGGACCTGCCGGACAGGCTCGGCGTCAGAACGGATACACGCTCACTCTGACGGTGGATCCGTCAGGCTGGACCTTCAGGAGCGGATCGATTACAAGCTGTGCGGCGACTTCACGTACCGCGCCCCCGTTGCGCGTGTAGCGCAGCTTCCACGGCCCGGCGACCTTGAAGGCGTGCCTCCCGCCCCAGGCGAGATCCACGCTCTCCCGCGCGGTGTCGGTCTCCCTGATTTCCCGAATCATGCGCACCGAGATCCTCCAACTCGCGGCCGTGCCGGGCGAGTTCGTCTCTTCCCGCAAGGCGCGGACCTTCCAGCAGATTTCGCCGTCGGTTTCACTTTGCATCCCGAGATCCTTCCAGTCCGAACCCAGCGCAGGCTCCGATACGACCGATCCCGTGCTCGCGCGAATGCGCCAGCCCTCGGACAATTCCTGCGCGTTCAGGCGGACGCAACGGCTCGTCTCTGCCTTGTCGGGCTCCGTGGAAAACGCGAACGGCTCGGACAGGCGGGATCTTTCCTCTGTGCGCACTCTCACGACTGTGCTTTCCATCTCGAGGCTGCCGAACGACTGCGTCAGCACGCCAACCGCCACATTGAATTTCGAGACATCTGTAAAGGTTGTGAAATCCACCACCTGCCGATTCCAGGGGACGGTGAGTTCCGCAATTCTCCAAACGGTTTCCTTCGGCTCGGACGAATCGAAATCCGTAATCGGCACGAAAAAGCGAAGACTGTCACGCTGCGTCTCGAGCGCCTTGTAGACCTTTCCGTTGAGTGCCAGCTCGGGCTGGCTCTCCCGTGGATAGGTCTCCGGAAATACGCCGCGTACGGTGATCGACTGTGACGGAAGAAACGGAAACAGGTACACCGCTCCTGCGGCGCGAATCTGGGGTACGGTCGCTGCAAGACGTATCTGCCCGCCGATCGCCTGCGCGCGCTCACCAGCGGCTTTCACCGCGGAACCGGAGGGCGATGCGAGCTCGGCTAGCACCGCATCCATCGAACTCTTGAACC
>CAMBSA010000200.1 GCA_945869935.1 Bordetella parapertussis
AAGCACCCGTTCACGCAGGAGCGCGTACTTGGACATCGGGAACCGGTGGTCCGGGGGCAGCGGCAACACGAAATGGTCGGAGTAGAAAATGTCCACGAACGGATTCTACGTACCCCGTGCTGACCGGAACGCCTGTATTAAAAGTTCCACTTTATTCTTTTTAAATGCAGAAGCAATGCTGGAAATAAGCCGATTCTATTGCTAGTTTTAGCAATTATTCGAATGGGCGCGCAGGCTCAGCGAACCCGCAGGCTGCCCTCGATGCAGGTGACGGCTTGCCCGCCGAGGTCGATCTCCCCGCCCTCGCCGACGCGGATCGACACCGCGCCGTCGCGGCCGAGTTGCATGCCCTGGCGTGCCCGGTAGCTGCGGCCGAACCGTCCCAGCTGGTCGTAGCGATGCAGGAAGATGCCGACGCTCACGTTGCCGCTTCCGCAGACCGGGTCCTCCGGCACGCCGTGGGCAGGGGCAAAGGCACGTACATGAATGGCCGACACGCCGTCGTCCGAGGCGCCGAACACCACCACCCCGGTCACGGCCGCGTCGTTGCTGAATGTCGCGAGCGCCGCCATGTCCGGCCGCAACGCCGCCACCGCTGCAGCGCTGCCGAAATCCGCCACCGCCCAAACCGGGCCGACGTTCACGCAAAGCGGAGCGCGGCCGGTGACCTTGCCACCGAGCGCCAACTCCATCGCATCAAGATAGCTCTCACCGAGCGGGGTCACCAGCGGCCGCGGCGCACGCACCCAGATCGTCTGCGCTTCGCCCTCGCCCTTGACCACGAGATCGAGCACGCCCGCCCCGCATTCCTGACGAAACCGCCCGTCCACCGGCTTCACCATCCCCGTCTCAAGCACTGCATGGGCGCTGCCTATCGTCGGGTGCCCCGCGAAGGGAAGCTCAGTCGTCGGCGTGAAGATTCGCAGCAGGTAATCCGCCCCGGCCAAGGTCGGCTTGCAGACAAAGGTGGTCTCCGAGAGATGGGTCCAGGCGGCGATGCGCTGCATCTCGTCCGTGGACAGATCGTCCGCATCCAGTACAACCGCGACCGGATTGCCGCGAAAGGGCACCGAAGTAAAAACGTCTATCTGCATGAATTTCATGGCGGAATGATAGCGTGCCGCGACGCGGTGCCGCACACCGCGTCCCGCGACCCTGCCGGTCTCGTACAATCCCGATTCCAACCACGCCCTGCCGCACCCGGGCGACTTCGCCCGCTGCATGACAAAGCCCGATATGAACACTCCCGTATCCAACGCCCCCTCCCGCTGGCAATTCTGGGTCGACCGGGGAGGCACGTTCACCGACATCGTCGCGAAAAAGCCTGACGGTTCGCTCGTCACCCACAAACTGCTCTCGGAAAACCCGGAGCGCTACCGGGATGCCGCGGTACAGGGCATACGCGAGTTGCTCGGCGTGCCGGCCGATGGCCGGATTCCGTCCGAGCTGATCGACGCGGTGAAAATGGGCACCACGGTCGCCACCAACGCGCTGCTCGAGCGCAAGGGCGAGCGTACGCTGCTCGTCACCACCCGCGGCTTTGCCGATGCACTGCGCATCGCCTATCAGAACCGCCCAAAACTCTTCGCACGCGCGATCGTCCTGCCCGAACTGCTCTACGAACGCGTGATAGAAGTCGACGAACGCGTTGGCGCACGCGGCGAACTGCTCGCGGCGCTCGATCTTGCGAAGGCAAAGCGCGATCTCCAAGCCGCGTTCGCCACCGGGGTCCGCGCGGTGGCGGTGGTGTTCATGCACAGCTACCGCTTTCCCGCGCACGAGCAGGCCGTCGGAAAACTCTGCCGCGAGATCGGCTTTACCCAGGTATCGCTCTCGCACGAGGCGAGCCCGCTGATGAAGCTGGTGGGGCGCGGCGACACCACGGTGGTGGATGCCTACCTCTCGCCGATCCTGCGACGCTATGTCGACCAGGTGGCGTCGGAGCTCGGCGACGTGCGCCTGATGTTCATGCAGTCCAGCGGTGGCCTCACCGACGCACGCCGCTTCCAGGGCAAGGACTCGATCCTCTCCGGACCCGCAGGCGGCATCGTCGGCGCGGTGCGCACCGCCGGGATGGCGGGCTTCGGACGCCTCATCGGCTTCGACATGGGCGGTACATCGACCGACGTGTCGCACTACGCGGGCGAATTCGAGCGCGCCTTCGAGACGCAGGTGGCGGGCGTGCGCATGCGCGCGCCGATGATGCAGATCCACACCGTCGCAGCCGGCGGGGGATCGATCCTGCATTTCGACGGCGCGAAGTACCGCGTCGGTCCGGACTCCGCCGGCGCCAACCCCGGCCCCGCCTGCTACCGTCGCGGCGGGCCGCTCACCGTCACCGACGCGAACCTGATGCTGGGCAAGATCCAGCCGCGCTTTTTCCCGAAGGTGTTCGGCCCGAAGGGCGACGAGGCGCTCGACGCCGATGCGGTTCGCACGAAGTTCGCCGCGCTCGCCAACGAGATATCGAAGGCCACGGGCGATGTCCGCTCGCCGCAGGCGGTGGCCGACGGTTTCGTGCGCATCGCGGTGGAGAACATGGCCAACGCGATCAAGGAAATCTCGATCCAGCGCGGCTACGACGTCACCGAATACACGCTGCAGTGCTTCGGCGGCGCAGGCGGCCAGCACGCCTGCGCCGTCGCCGATGCGCTCGGCATGACGAGCGTGCTGATCCATCCGTTCGCAGGCGTGCTCTCGGCCTACGGCATGGGACTTGCCGACCTGCGCGCGTTGCGCCAGAAGGCGGTGGAAGTACGCCTGGAAGACGCGGCGCTGCCCGGTATCGCGCAGACGCTGGATGCGCTCGCAGCTGACGCAAGCGCGGAACTCGCGGCGCAGGGCATTACTGCGGCCGGCATCCGCGTGATCCGCCGCGTGCATGTGAAGATCGAAGGCACCGACACCGCGCTTACCGTCGACTACGGCACGAACGCCGAAATTTCGGCGCGTTTCGATGCCGCGCACAAACAGCGCTACGGCTTTGTCGTGCCGGGCAAGGCGCGCATCGTCGAAGCCGCCTCGGTAGAGGCGGTCGGCCAGACCGAATCCGAGGATGCACTCGCCGCGCCCATCGCTACGCGGGCCGGCGCGCCGGTGGCGCTGGACACCGTCACGAGTTTCTGCGGCGGCGCAGACCGCGAGACGCCGGTGTATGACCGCGCGACGCTCGTCGCGGGCGACCGCATTGCCGGTCCTGCAATCCTGATCGAAGCCAACGCGACCACCATGGTCGAGCCCGGCTGGGAGGTCGAGGTGACTTCGCAGGCAAACCTCGTCCTGAAACGGACCGTAGCGCTCGACCGCGGCAGCGCGGTGGGCACCAAGGTGGACCCGGTGATGCTCGAAGTCTTCAACAACCTCTTCATGAGTATCGCCGAGCAGATGGGCTC
This sequence comes from Bordetella parapertussis, assembly GCA_945869935.1. Classification (GTDB taxonomy): domain Bacteria; phylum Pseudomonadota; class Gammaproteobacteria; order Burkholderiales; family SG8-39; genus CAMBSA01. The sequence goes on from CAMBSA010000200.1 coordinate 3,393, forward strand.
GGTGCTGGAGAACACCTCCTACTCGGTGAACATGAAGGAGCGGCTGGATTTTTCGTGTGCGCTCTTCGATCCTGCGGGCGACCTGATCGCCAACGCGCCGCACATGCCGGTGCACCTCGGCTCGATGAGCGAGAGCGTAAAAACCGTCATCCGCGAGCGGGTGGGAACGATGAACCCGGGCGATGTGTACGTGTTGAACGCGCCCTACAACGGCGGCACCCACCTGCCCGATGTGACCGTGATCACTCCGGTATTCGGCGAACACGACACCGAAGCGGGTCACCCGATCCTGTTCTACGTGGGCGCACGCGGCCACCATGCCGACATCGGCGGCGCCACGCCCGGCTCGATGCCGCCTGATTCCACCTCGGTGGAACAGGAGGGCGTTCTGCTCGACAACGTGCTGCTCGTCGATCGCGGACGCTTCTGCGAGGCGGAGTTGACGACGATCCTCACCTCAGGCCGTTATCCGGTGAGGAACGTCGTGCAGAACATCGCCGACCTGAAGGCGCAAATCGCCTCCTGCGAAAAAGGCGTGCAGGAACTGCGCCGCATGGTGCACGACTTCGGCATCGACGTGGTCCACGCCTACATGCGCCATGTGCAGGACAACGCCGAGGAACAGGTGCGCCGTGTGCTCGGCGTATTGCAGGACGGCGAATTCGAGAACCGGCTGGATTCGGGCGGCGCGATCCGCGTCAAGGTGACGATCGATCGCGCGAACCGCAATGCGAAGCTGGATTTCACCGGCACTTCGCCGCAGCTGCCGACCAACTTCAACGCGCCCACCGCGGTCTGCCGGGCGGCGGTGCTGTACGTATTCCGAACGCTGGTGGATGACGAGATTCCGATGAACGAGGGCGTGTTGAAACCGCTCGAACTCGTGATCCCGGAAGGCTCGATGCTGCGGCCGCACTTCCCGGCGGCGGTGGTCGCGGGCAATGTGGAAACCTCGCAGATCATCACCGAGGCGCTCTATGGCGCACTCAAGATCCAGGCCGCCGGCCAGAGCACGATGAACAACCTCACCTTCGGCAACGACAAGCACCAGTACTACGAAACGATCGCCGGCGGCGCCGGCGCCGGCCCGGGTTACGACGGCGCCTCGTGCGTGCAGATCCACATGACCAACTCGCGGCTCACCGACCCCGAGGTGCTCGAGTGGCGCTATCCGGTGGTGCTGGAGGACTTCCGCATCCGTCGCGGTTCGGGCGGCCGGGGCAAGTGGCACGGAGGCGACGGCGCATCGCGTCGCATCCGCTTCCTCGAGTCCATGACAGTGGCGATTCTTTCGCTGCGCCGCGAGATCGCGCCCTTCGGCATGGCGGGCGGCGACCCCGGCGCGAAGGCGCGCAACTGGGTGGAGCGCCGCGACGGAACCGTCGTTCCGATGAGCGGCACCGACAAGTGCCAGGTCGAAGCGGGGGATGTGTTCGTGATCGAAACGCCGGGCGGCGGCGGGTATGGCATGCCGGTCAACCCGGAATCGTGAACGCGATTTTCCCGCCTTCTGTGCGAAGGAAAGTAGAACATTCACTGCAAAGGCCCTTGACCCTCGCCTGAAAGCGGGCGAAGTCCGTCCAGAACTGGTTCAGCAGCCGGTGGCACCAGCGATCAACTT
>CAMBSA010000201.1 GCA_945869935.1 Bordetella parapertussis
ACGGGCCCTGGTCGGTTTTTTCAGCCCCGAGGCGCGACGTGCCGAGTTCTTCGGCCTGTGGGGATTCGCGGTGAAACTGTCGTCCATCCTCGGTCCGCTGACCTACGGGGCGACGACCTGGATCTCCGGCGGCAATCACCGCATGGCGATGCTGATCACCGGCGCCTATTTCGTGATCGGGCTTGCGCTGCTTGCGGGCGTGAACGTGCACCGCGGACGCGAAGCGGCACAGTCCGGCTGAACCGATATCCTGACAAACTGCAAAAAACCTCCAGCATCGGCGCGGCTTTGCGGGCGTTTAACTGACATATCTGATTTTCCGCCTTGCCGGACTTCTCTTAACCTCCCAAGGCCGCCAAGAGGTCGGTGGGTGTCATTGCGAGGAGCGTAGCGACGAAGCAATCTCCATCGGCAAGGCGATAAAGCAGATTGCTTCGCTACGCTCGCAATGACGTGCCCGACACTGCCTGTCAGACGGACATCTGGAGTATTTGCAACGCACAGGCCGAAGGCTTTGATTTTCCGCCTTGCCGGACTTCTCTCAACCTCCCAAGGCCGCCAAGAGGTCGGCGGGTGTCCTTGCGAGGAGCGTAGCGACGAAGCAATCTCCATCGGCAAGGCGATAAAGCCGATTGCTTCGCTACGCTCGCAATGACGCGCCCGACACCGTCTCGGCGACCGAGCGCTAAAGAGTGTGCAGCACGACCGCTACGGCACCTGCGCCTGCGGCATGCGCGCAAGGATTGTGGCGGCGTATTTCTCGAGATAGGCGGAGTTGCGGTTCTTGTCGTAGAAGCTCGGGCGCGGCAGCATGGCAGCAAGGCGCGCGGCCTGCTCGGGCGAGAGCTGCGAGGCGGAGACGCCGAAGTAATGCCGAGCCGCGGCCTCCGCGCCGAAGGAGGATTCGCCCCACTCGACCACGTTCATGTAGATCTCGAAGATGCGGCGCTTGTCCATCACCGCCTCGAGCATCGCCGCGATCACCGCCTCCTGCGCCTTGCGCGCGAAACTGCGGCTACCCGAAAGGAACAGGTTTTTTGCGAGTTGCTGGGTGATGGTGGAGCCGCCGGCCACGGCCTTGCCGGCGCGCTGGTTCTTGTTCATCGCGCGCTGGATGCCTTCCCAGTCAAAACCTTCGTGGTCAATGAACTTGGCATCTTCGGCGACGATGATCGCTCGCTTGAGATTGACCGAGATCTTCGGGTAGTCAATCCATTGCTGGACGAGCTTTGCCTTCGGGTCTTTTGCGCGAAGCGTTGCAAGGCGCGCATCCATGAAACTCGTGGACGTTGGCGGATAGCCCGACCAATAGAGAATGTGGGCGAAAAACCAGAACTGGATCGCAAGCACCAGAAGAAGCGCCCCGGCAAGCAGTACCACCAGCCCGCGTCCCGCGAGCCTGAGTGCTTTCATGCCGCGAGCGTTTTCCGGATCGCCTCGAGCACCGGCCTCGTCGCCGGCCGCACGCCGCGCCAGAACAGGAAGGATTCAGCCGCCTGTTCCACCAGCATGCCCAGACCGTCGGCGGTCGCGGCACCCTGCGCCCTTGCGCCGGCGAGGAAGGATGTTTCACCCTTGCCGTACATCATGTCGTAGGCAATTGACCCGGTCGAAAACAGACCGGCAGGCAACGGAAATTCGCCGCCGCCGAGACTCGCCGAAGTCGCGTTGATCACCAGATCGAAACGCGCACCGGCAAGCGCCCCGAGTTCTACTGCCTCGATGTGAAAACGCGCGGCGAGCTCGACAGCGCGCGCATGTGTGCGATTGACGATCACCAACCGGCCCGGTCCTTCGTCCGCCAGCGGACCGAGCACGCCGCGCCCCGCACCGCCCGCGCCGATGACCAGCACACGCGCGCCGGCGAGTGCAACGCCGAGGTTATCGCGCAGATCGCGCACCAGGCCAACGCCGTCGGTGTTGTCGCCGCTCACCTCATCGCCGTCAAAGCGCAGGGTATTGACCGCACCCGCCTGTTCCGCACGGCGGGTGCGCGCGCTTGAAAGTCTGAAAGCCTCTTCCTTGAAGGGTAGCGTGACATTGGCGCCCTTGCCGCCCTGCGCGCGAAACGCCTGGACGGTCGCTCCGAAACCCTCCAGCGGCGCGAGCATGCGCCCGTAATCGATATCCTGCCCTGTCTCGCGCGCGAACGCTGAATGAATGTCCGGCGAGCGGCTATGAGCAACGGGATTGCCGATGACGGCATAACGATCGGTCATGAAAAATCCGGCTTCTGGCTAGTCACCGAACAGGCGATCGCCCTGCGCGAAGTTCCAGGCGCGAGTGATGACCAGGACGTCGGTATCGCGGCGGATGTCCGGTGGGAAGCGCGCGTAGGGCGCTGCCATGCGCACGATGCGCTCGGCGGCGCGATCGAGAACCTCCTGACCCGACGACCGCTCGACTTCCACCGCGGCGAGGGTGCCATCGGCGTTGATCGACACCGCAAGGCGAAGACTGCCGTAGATCTTGCCACGCGCCGCGTCGGGGTAGTTCAGGTTGCCGACGCGCTCTACCTTCTGCCTCCATTCGTCCACGTACTGCGCGAAGCGATACTCGGCGGCGCGCGCGCCGATGAAGGTCTTTTTCGGCCGTTGCGCATATTCGTCGACCTGACGCGATACCTGCGCCTCCAGGGTTTTCGCCATCGCGAGCGCGCGGTTGGCGAGTTCGCTGCCGCGCAATTGCGGTGGTTGCGGTTCCGGCTCGGCCTTGGTGGGCGCGGCGGGAATGGGTGGCGCCTTGGGGGAAATCTGCGACAGCAACTGGCGTTGCTCGGCTTCGAGTTCCTGCACGCGGCGCTGGGCTGCGATCACCGCATCGCCCGCCTGGTTCCGCGCCATCGCCGGCATCGGCGTGCGCGGCGTGCGCGGCGCCTCTGTCTCGCCGCCGCCGTCGAGATTCGCCTGCGCGAGCACCTGCGCCTTGGTCGGGCGCGACTTGGTCTTGGAATTCACGATCACCACTTCCATCGGTGCGAGCGGCTGAAAGCGGTTGCGATCCGGAAAGCGAAACTGGATGGAAAGCACGAGCGCGTGAATCAAGACCGACGCGAGCACCGCGTACAACAGCACGCGCTCCTCGCGCGACAGCCTCGCAAACCGGTCTCGCAGGTTCCCGGGGCCTGGCATCCACTCGGACAGGGCAGTCACAGCGGTGATTATTGCGCCTCAGCGTTGATTGCAAACGAGTGCACATGCACCCGCGTCCCCTGCGTCGGGAAGCAATTGCGTTGACCCGGCGGGTGCGCCCGGTCATCACGGCAATGTATCGACTAAAAGTCTTTCCTAATCAGCGAATTTTACGTGATTTGTGAGAAATTGCATCAACTTGCAGGGACCTCCGGCAGGCGCAGGGGCCGCAGCCGGATTTCAACGTCCATGAGATCGATCGACTCCACGGCGAGCTCGAGCACCGTGCCTGGCGCAATCGCGGGCAAGCCCGGCACCCGGGCGTAATACGGCAGATTGGAGAAGCGCAGCAGGTTGTCGCGGACGACGCTCGCGGTGACCACCTTCACATTTTCCTGGATCAGCCAGCGCAGGCACCAGTAGTTTTCCATCCGATCCTGGAATTCGCCGTAGGCGTTGTAGGTCGCCTCGAAGTCGCTCACCGCGGCGAGCAACTCGGCGCTGCCGCGCTGGAAATGTGCGGCTTCGCCTGTGAGCAGCGAGACGAGCTGCCACTGGTTCACCAGATCGACATACCGGCGCAGCGGCGAACTCGACCAGGCGTAATGGCTGATGCCCAAACCCTGATGCTCGGCGGCCAGCGTGCTCATGCGAACCTTGCCGCCGGTCTGCACGCGATAGATCGCTGGCAGCCCGTTGTCGTCGAGCAGTTTCCCCCAGGTGCTGTTGGCCAGGATCATCAACTCGGCCACCAGCTTGTCCAGCGGCGTGCCGCGAGCGCGCTGCACGATGCGCACCGTTTCCTTGCCCTCGGCATCGGTGTCGACATAGAAGCTGTAGTCGGGCCGGTCACCGGACACCGAAGGCTTGCCGCGCGCGGCCTCCAGCGACAACGCGAACCGCCAGAGCGTGTGCAGTTCGTTCGCAAACGGCACATCGGGCATCTCGCCTGCGAGGAACGCACCGTCCACCGACTCGAGCTTGCTGTGGCGCAGGTTGGCGGCGATCGGCACGAGTTCGACCACGCTGTGCGTGCGTTCGATCGCGAAGTCCTCCTCGCGTACGTCGACATACAGGGACAGGGCCGGGCGGGCGCCGCCTTCGACCAGCGAATAGGCTTCGATCACCGGCTGCGGCAGCATGGTGATCTTGTTGCCCGGCATGTACACGGTGGACAGGCGCTCCCGGGCGACCGCGTCCACCGGCGAACCGGGGGCGAATCCGAGCGCGGGTGCGGCGATATGCACGCCGATGCGAAGCCTTCCCTCGGGCAGTCGCGTCACCGAGAGGGCATCGTCGATTTCGGTGGTGGTGTGATCGTCCAGGCTGAAAGCAGTAACTTCCGCTCGCGGCAACTCCGCGGACACTTCAGCAGGCGCGCGCGGGGTCGCCGCAGAAGGAAACCCGGTGCCCTTCGCAAAATATTCAAACAGGAAGCGGCCGAGGTGGTACGCGCTTGAAGACGGCAGCGCACCCGCCCGCTCCAGCAGCTTCGGAATCGACAAGCCGGTTTCTTCGCAGGCCTTTTCCACCGCACGGGTTTCGGCGCGGTTTCGATCGGGCTTGTAGAGAAACATCGGAAGCAGCGGGCGCAACACGTCGGGAAAGTGCCCTTCGATGAGTTCGCCCGCCCAGGCATCGATCTCAGCCTGGATGCGCTTCTTCTTCTCCAGACCCTCGAGCGCCGCCTTGATGGTTTCCGCCGGCGCGGGTTTGTAGCGCCCCTTGCCCTTGCGATAAAAATACATTGGCGCGCCGTGCAGCTTCACCAGAATCGCACCGGACTCGAGCGCGCTCGGCGGACGCCCGTAATAGTCGCGAGCAAGATCCTCGAAGGCAAACTCGTCCGCGCCCGCGCACTCCCAAAGAA
>CAMBSA010000202.1 GCA_945869935.1 Bordetella parapertussis
GGTGATGTCCTGCAGGCCGGGCAGGAAGAACGGGTCGGCGTGCGCGCGGTGGCGGTAGTGGCACATCAGCGTGCCCTGCGCGCGCTGCGAGTGGTAGTACTCGGTGCGTGGAAAGCCGTAGTCGATGAAGATCGCCGCGCCACGCTCGAGCATCGCGCCGATGCTGCGCACGAAGCCCTGCGCCACGAGCTGCACTTCGCTGCGATAGCCGGGCCCGCAAAACCACTTCGGATCGACACCCTCGGGCAGCGCTGCCTGCCGCGATGCGGGAGCCGGCGTCCAGGCGAACCCGCAAGCGGGTTTGTCATCGGATCCGACTTCGGCGCCGTTGGTCGTCGTTACGCCCATTTCGATTACCGTGTCGGCCGTGCGCTCGGGCCCATGCGCATCGTGCTCGAAAACATTCACCGGCATCGCGTCCAGCACCTCGTTGCCGAGGATAAGACCCGAGAACGCGGGTGGCAGCACGTTGAGCCAGGCCACGCGTTCGAGCAGGTGCGGCACGCGACGGGCGAGGGTGTCGCGGCTGCGTTCGCGAAGATCAGGCGAGAGTTCGAGGATGAGATAGCGTTCGGGCAGGCGCTGGAGTCGCTCGAGTTCCTCGAGCAGGGTGGCGGCGAGCGCGCCGGAACCGGCGCCAACTTCGAGTATTTCGGTAAAACCCTGCTCCAGGACCTGCGCCGCCTGGCGCGCAAGGCATTGCCCGAACAGCGGAGAAATCTCGGGCGCGGTGGTGAAGTCGCCGTCGGCACCGAGCTTGCGGCTGCCCGCGGCGTAATAACCCAGGCCCGGGGAGTACAGCGCGAGTTCCATGTAGCGGGCGAAGTCGATCCAGCCGCCGGCTGAGCGGATCTCACCGGCGATCAGTTCGCAAAGACGCAGGCTGTGCCCGAGCGCCTCGGGCGAGGCCGGGGGCAATCCGGAGGTGAGGTTCATGTCGGGGGATGCTGCGTGATTCCGCTAGAATCTGCAAACGCGCAGACCTGAGCCGGAGGCGATTCGTTATCCTGCTCCGGCGGCGATTCGTTATCCTGTTCCGGCGGCGATTCGTTTCCCGATCGCGGCCACCGCACACGGCACCCATGATGACGCAGCAGCTCGAAGGCAAAGTCGTACTCGTCACCGGCGCCGCGCGCCGCGTCGGCGCGGCGATCGCACGCCGGCTGCATGCCTCGGGCGCCTCGCTGATGCTGCACTATCACAACGCGGAGCGCGAAGTCATGGCGCTGCAGGCCGAGCTTCATGCGGCGCGTGCGGATTCGGCCGGACTGGTGCGTGCAAACCTGCTCGACTCCGCCGGCCTGCCCGAGATCGTCAGGAACACCATCGCGCGCTTCGAGCGCCTGGATATTCTGGTGAACAACGCGTCCAGCTTCTTTCCGACGCCGGTGGGCGAGATCACCGACGCCTCCTGGGAGGATCTGATGAGCACCAATGTGCGCGCGCCCCTGTTCCTGTCGCAGGCGGCGGCACCGCACCTGCGCAAGTCGCACGGCGCGATCATCAACATCACCGACATCCACGCCGACCGTCCGCTGAAGAATTACGTGGTCTACAGCGTGGCCAAGGCGGCGCTCGTGGGCCTCACCAAATCGCTTGCGCGCGAGCTCGGTCCCGAGGTGCGCGTCAACGGCGTCGCGCCGGGCCCGGTGCTCTGGCCGGAGGACGGATCCTTCGACGACATCGCCCGCCAGCGCGTCATCTCGCACACCCTGCTCAAACGCGCCGGCGAGCCGGAGGACATCGCCCGCGCGGTGCACTTCTTCGCCGCCGAGTCGCCTTACGTTACCGGCCAGATCCTTGCGGTCGATGGCGGGCGCAGCATCAACATCTGAAGGCAGAATCATGAACGCACCCGACGCTCGGATGCTCGAGAAGCAGCGCATCGAGGACAACAAGCTGGAAAAACGCCTCTGCCGGCTCGCCGGTCAGGCGATCGGCGACTTCGGCATGATCGCGGACGGCGACCGCGTGATGGTGTGCCTGTCCGGTGGCAAGGACAGCTTCGCGATGCTCGATGTGCTTCTCAAGCTGCGCGAGCGCGCGCCGATCTCGTTCGACATCGTCGCGGTGAACCTCGACCAGGGTCATCCCGGGTTCCCGAAGAACGTGCTGCCGGATTACCTGCGTTCGATCGGCGTGCGTTTTCATATCGAGGACCAGGACACCTACTCGATCGTCAAGCGCGTTATCCCTGAGGGCAAGACGATGTGCTCGCTCTGCTCGCGCTTGCGCCGCGGCGTGCTGTATCGCGTGGCGGGCGAACTCGGTGCGACCAAGGTCGCGCTCGGCCACCATCGCGACGACATTCTCGAGACCTTTTTCCTGAATCTCTTCTTCGGCGGCAAGCTGAAGTCGATGCCGCCGAAACTCGTGTCCGATGACGGCAGGAATGTCGTCATCCGTCCGCTTGCGTACGTCAAGGAAACCGATCTCGAGCGCTACGCCGAGCTGCGGCAGTTCCCGATCATTCCCTGCGATCTCTGCGGTTCGCAGGAGAACCTGCAGCGCAAGCAGTGCAAGGCGATGCTGCGCGACTGGGAAAAGCGCTTTCCCGGGCGGGTCGAGACGATTTTCAACAGCCTCGGCCGCGTGGTCCCCTCGCACCTGCTTGATCGCACGCTATTCGATTTCGCGGCGGTGGCCGCCACCGGCGTGCCGAGCGAAGACGGCGACCGCGCCTTCGATCCGCAGGACGATTGCGGCAGCCCGCCGGGGCCGGTGTCGATTCCGATCCGCATCGCATAGGCGGCAGCGGAACAGTCAATCAACGATGCAGTCCAGGCAGTCACGCCGTCATGGAGCTTCCGCATAGAGAAGCCCTGCGGCACCGACCGCAACGGAGGAGAAGAAATGTCAGGACGCCGTTTTGTATTCGCGCTGGCCGCAACGCTGCTGCTTGCGTCGCCGCTCGTTGTACCCTCAAACGCATCGGCGCAAAGCTACCCTGCGAGGAGCGTGCGCCTTGTGATCCCCTACGGCCCGACCGGCCTGCCCGACGCGCTCGCGCGCCTGCTTGCGCAGCGCCTGTCCGATGCTTTGGGCCAGCAGGTGGTGGTGGACAACAAGCCGGGGGCGAGCGGCATCATCGCCGCCGAGATCGCGGCCAAATCGGCGCCCGACGGCTACACCCTGTTCCTCACCGACAACAATCTCTACGGCATCAATCCGGCGATTTTCCCCAAGCTGCCCTACAAGCCGGAACGCGACTTCGCACCGGTGACGCAGGCGATACGCGGCGCGATGTTCCTCGTGGTGAACGCTTCGCTTGGCGTGAACACGGTGCAGGAGTTCGTGGCGCTCGCAAAAAAACGCGGCGACATCAACTACGGGTCGCCCGGCAACGCGACCCTGCACCATCTCGGCATGGCGCAACTCGAACTGCTCGCCGGCCTGAAGATGACGCACATCCCCTACAAGGGTGTCGCACAGGCGACGCCCGCGCTGATCACGGGTGACGTGGCGGTGATGTTCGCCTCGCTTACTTCAGTCGCGCCGCATGCGAAGGCAGGCAAGCTGAAAATCCTCGCGGTCGGCGCGGCGCAGCGTTCGCCGCTTGCGCCGGACATTCCTTCCATGGCCGAAGGAGGATTCCCCGCGGTGGAGGCCGGCACCAGCATGGGCATTGCGGCGCCGGCGGGCACGCCGCGTCCGATCATTGACCGGCTGAACGCGGAACTGGTCAAGGCGATCCGCGCGCCCGAGACGGAGGCGCGCTTCACCGCGATGGGCGTGGAGCCGGTGGGCAATACGCCGGAACAGTTCGCCGAGCAGATCCGCCGCGACCAGGAGCATTACCTGCGGCTGGTACGCGACACCGGCCTGAAGGTGGAGTGATTCGTCGTGAACCGTCTTGAAGGCAAGGTCGCGATCGTCTACGGCGCGGGTCCGAACATCGGCGGCACGATTGCGCATTTTCTCGCGCGCGAGGGCGCGCGCGTCGCGGTGGTGGACATGAACGCCAAGGTTGCGGAGGACACGGTGAGCTTCCTCGCCGGCCGGGGTTTCGATGCGCTTGCGCTCGCGGGCAATGCGGCGGTGGATGCGGATGTCGCGCGCATCGTCGAGGCCACCGTCGCGCGTTACGGGCACCTGGACATCGTGATCAATACCGCGGGCCGCGTGCACTGGAGTCCGCTGCTCGAGATGAAGCTTGCCGACTGGAACGAGGCGGTGCTGAGTTTTCCCACCGCCGGCATGCTTACCACCCAGCACGCGGCGCGCGCGATGATCGCAGCCGGCGTGCGCGGCAGCATCATCCATGTGCTCTCCACCGCGGCGCATTTCGGCGAGGCCTCGGGCACCGCCTACACCGCGGCCAAGGCGGCGCTGCTCAACTTCTCGCGCTCGGCGGCGATGGACCTCGCGCACGACGGCATCCGCGTGAACACGATCACGCCCTGCTCGATGGAACACCAGCTCTGGACACTGATGCGCGACGAAGTCTTCGATCCGGATTTCAAGCGGCCGGACACGCGCTCCTTCTATTCGCGCGACGACTACCTGAAAATGGTGCCGCTGGAGCGTTTCTGCCGGGCGTCGGACCTCGCCTGGGCGGCGGTGTTCCTCGCCTCCGACGAGTCGTCGTTCATCACCGGCGCCGACCTGCCGGTGGACGGCGGCCTGCGCTTCAAGTACCCCACCTGGCGGCCGGGCGATCACACCGGCGTGAACATCCGCGATTTCGTGAAGGGCGTTCGCATCACCCGCTACGGCGAGCCGCAGGAGCCGCTGCTGCCGGAATAAACGAGGGAAGAAGACGGGAAAGCATCATGAACAAGGACGCAATGAACAAGGACGACGGGAAAGCCGTGCGCGCGGCACAGTTCGAACTGCTGACCCATACCGCGCGCGATTCGGAAATGGGCCGTCTGCTGCGCAGGTTCTGGCAGCCGGTGGCGCTGTCGGCGGACGCGGCGCCGGGCAAGGCCGCGCCGGTGCGCGTGCTTGGCGAAGAACTTACCCTGTATCGCGGCGAGAGCGGCCGGGCCTAC
>CAMBSA010000203.1 GCA_945869935.1 Bordetella parapertussis
GGCTTCTCCCCGCACCCGGCAAGAACAAATCCTGATGCCGTGATCAGCACGAGGAGCGCACGCGATTTCATGATTTCGCCCCCGAGGCCACCGGCGCGGCGGGCGCCGGCGTCGCGGGCTGATCCGGTTTGCCGTAGGCGGTGCCCCAGCCCCAGAGTTCGGTGCCCTTGCCGCGCTTGGTCACCCGGTCGCGGAAGATGTTCGAGACGATATCCGCATCGCCGGCGAGCAGCGCCTTGGTCGAGCACATCTCGGCGCAGGCGGGCAGCTTGCCCTGCGCAAGCCGGTTGGAACCGTACTTCTCGAATTCTTCCTTCGACTGGTCCTTCTCGGGACCGCCCGCGCAGAAGGTGCATTTGTCCATCTTGCCGCGCATGCCGAAGGCGCCCTGTTGCGGAAACTGCGGCGCGCCGAACGGGCAGGCGTACAGGCAGTAGCCGCAGCCGATGCAAAGGTCCTTGTCATGCAGGACAACGCCCTCGGAGGTGCGATAAAACACGTCGGTCGGGCAGACCGCCATGCAGGGCGCATCCGAGCAGTGCATGCAGGCCACCGAAATCGATTTCTCGCCAGGCACCCCGTCATTAACCGTCACCACACGGCGCCGGTTGACGCCCCAGGGCACCTCGTTCTCGTTCTTGCAGGCCGTCACGCAACCGTTGCACTCGATGCAGCGCTCTGCATCGCAGAGAAATTTCATTCTTGCCATTGCGATATCTCCTGGCTAGGCCCGTTCGATCTGGCAGACCGTGGTTTTGGATTCCTGCATCATCGTCACCGAGTCATAACCGTAGGTGGTGGCGGTGTTGACCGCCTCGCCACGCACGATCGGCGCCGCGCCATCGGGGTAGAACGGCAGCATGTCCCTTCCCTGCCACCACCCGGAGAAATGGAACGGAATGAACGCGTGATCCGGCCCCACGCGCTCGGTCACCATCGCCTTGACCTTGATCCGCGCACCGGTCGGCGTCTTCACCCAGACGAACTCACCGTTGCGGATACCGCGATCGTTCGCCGCCTTCGGGTTGAGTTCAACAAAGTTCTCCTGCTGCAGTTCGGCGAGCCACGGATTGGAGCGCGTCTCCTCGCCGCCGCCCTCGTACTCCACCAGCCGCCCCGAGGTCAGCACGATCGGGAACTGCTTGCCGACGTCCTTCGCCTTCTGCTGCACCGTCTCGAAGAGCGTGGGCAGGCGCCAGAACGCCATCTTGTCCTTGTGCGTCGGATACTTGTCCACGAGGTCGGACCGGATGCCGTACAGCGGCTCGCGATGCTGCGGGATCGGATCGGGGAAGTTCCACACCACCGCGCGTGCGCGCGCATTGCCGAAGGGATGGCAGCCGTGCTTGGTCATCGCCACCCGGATGATGCCGCCCGATAGATCGTTGGCCCAGCTCTTGCCCTCGGCCTCCTTCTTCTCGACGTCGGTGAGTTCGTCCCACCAGCCAAGCTTTTTCAGCAGCACATGGTCGAATTGCGGATAACCGGTGGTGATGTCCGCGCCCTTGGAATGCGAGCCGTCGGACGCCAGCAGCGACACGCCGTCGCGTTCAACGCCGAAGGACGCACGGAAGTTGCCGCCGCCGTCCATCACGTGTTTCGATGTGTCATACAGGTTCGGCGAACCGGGATGCTTCATCTCCGGCGTACCGTAGCAGGGCCACGGGAGGCCGAAGTAGTCGCCGTCGCACGGTCCGCCCTTGGCGCGCAGGGTCTTCACATCGAAGGTGTGCATGTTCTTCATGTGAAGCTTCAGTCGCTCGGGCGACTGGCCGGTGTAACCGATGGTCCAGGCGCCGCGGTTGATCTCCTTCGAGAGCACATCTTCCATCGACGGCTCGTCGTATCCGCCGGCGGCCTTTACCAACCGCAGGTTCTGCTTGCCGTCCTTCTTGCCGAGGAACTGGTCCTCGAAGCCGAGCTTTCGCGCGAACGCGAGCATGATCGCGTGGTCCGAGCGCGACTCGAACAGCGGATCGATCACCTTCTCGCGCCACTGGAGCGACCGGTTCGACGCAGTACAGGAACCTTCCGTCTCGAACTGCGTCGCCGCCGGCAACAGGTACACCGCGCGCTTGCTGTTGGGTGTGTAGCCCTCGGCGGGCATCGCCGCCATCGCAGCAGTGGCCGACGGATACGGGTCGACCACCACCAGCAGGTCGAGCATGTCCATCGCTTTTTTCATCTCCAGGCCGCGCGTCTGCGAGTTCGGCGCATGCCCCCAGAAGAACATGCCGCGAAGGTTCGAATCCTGATCGATGAGTTCGTTCTTCTCCAGCACGCCGTCTATCCAGCGCGACACCGTCATGCCTGTCTTGAGCATCATCGCGGGCGAGGCGAAGCGCCCCTTCAACCAGTCGAAGTCGATGTTCCAGACACGGCTGTAATGCCGCCACGATCCTTCGACGCCCACCGGGTAGTACCCGGGCAGCGTGTCCGGGTTGGGGCCGACGTCGGTGGCGCCCTGCACGTTGTCGTGGCCGCGGAAGATGTTTGCGCCGCCGCCCGACACGCCGATGTTGCCCAGTACAAGTTGCAGGATGCAGGAAGCACGCACCATCGCATTGCCGATCGTGTGCTGGGTCTGGCCCATGCACCAGACGATCGTCGAGGGTTTGCTCTTGGCGAACATCTCGGCCACCTTGAACATCTGCTCGGGTGAAACGCCTGTGACGTTCTGGACTTCCTCCGGCGTCCATTTCTTCATGATCTCGTCGCGCACCGCCTCGATGCCGTAGACGCGCGCCTTGAGGTACTCCTTGTCCTCCCAGCCGTTCTTGAAGATGTGATAAAGCATGCCGAAAAGGAACGCGATGTCCGTGCCGGAACGGATGCGCACATACTCATCCGCCTTGGCCGCGGTGCGGGTGAAGCGCGGATCGACCACGATCATCTTCGCGCCGGTCTCCTTCGCATGCAGCGAATGCAGCATCGACACCGGGTGCGCCTCGGCGGCGTTCGACCCGATGTAGAGCATGCACTTGGTGTTCTGCATGTCGTTGTAGGAGTTGGTCATCGCGCCATAACCCCAGGTCTGGGCGACGCCCGCAACCGTGGTGGAGTGGCAGATGCGCGCCTGGTGGTCGCAGTTGTTCGAGCCCCAGAGCGACACGAATTTGCGGAACAGGAAGGCCTGCTCGTTGTTGTGCTTGGAGGAACCGACGAAATACACCGAATCCGGACCCGACTCCTTGCGCAACGCCTGCATCCGGTCGCCGATCTCGTTGACCGCCTGCTCCCAGGAGATCTTCACGTACTTGCCATTCACCAGTTTCATCGGCGACTTGAGCCGGTGCGAGTGATCCGTCATGCCGTGTTCGCGAACCGCGGCACCCTTGGCACAGTGCGCGCCGAGGTTGATCGGAGAGTCGAACACCGGTTCCTGCCGAACCCAGACGCCGTTCTGCACCACCGCGTCCACCGCGCAGCCCACCGAGCAGTGCGTGCAGACGGTGCGCTTGACCTCCATCTTCGCGCCGGACGCGGTCTTTTCCTGTGCCTCGGCACGGTCGATCATGTTGAACGGCAGTTGCGCGGCGAACGCTCCCGCGCCGGCGGCGACGCCCGAGCGCTTCAGGAAGGTACGGCGGTCGACCGTATTGACCGGATTGCCGGCAGATGCGCCGGAGAGGTGCCTTGAAAGACGGCGGGCGTTCGGGCTGGACTGCGGCGAGGAGAGCGACCGCGCCCCCCCTTGAGATTTGCGGGTGAGCAACATGGAGAGACTCCTCGAACTAGACGCGAGTGGTGCGGTAGTAATTGCGGACATGGGCGGTTTCCTCGTAGCCCTTGTCCTGCCGTGCAGAATCCGTTCGCACCGGTGGCTTCGCAGTCACCGTGCCACGCGCTGCGATTGCCGCGGCGGTTGCGGCCCCTCCGGCACCGACGGCCAGAAGGAAGTTGCGACGACTCTTCTTCGTATCGATCAACACAGTCTCCTCGACGTGTTTCGAACGCCCGGTGCTCAAGACAGCCCCGTATTCGCCCGGAATGTCCAGCCCCCCTCTGGCTACGCCGACCGGTGGATTACCCACCTCTTCCGCGTAACACTACCCTACACATTAGACATCTTTAGTGCTTCGGATTCAACATCCATGAATGTCTTTGCGCATCGTGAAATGTGCTTGTAGAAGTCCGTGCTGCGACTGGCCTCGATCGCCTCGAAAAATCGTGCGTACGACTCGGCCAGATACCGGCCGAAGAACCCGGCCTGTTGCTGCAATGCAGCAGCAGCGCTCGGCACGCCAGTCAGGTGGCGCATGACCTCGAACAGTGCCGCGAAATGGTCCTCCGGTTCCCGCGTTGCAGCATGACGCGCAAGGCCGAGGCTTTCGAGTTCATCCCGCAGCTTGACCAGTATTCTTTCGCGTCCTGACTCGGTGAGGTAGTGGCTCGCGTACGGCGTGACCTCGGCCTTGCCCGTACCGACGAAAACCTGGTCGTACTCGGCGCACACCGCGTGCGCGTCCGCATTCGATGCCGCAAGCGCGAGCGCGTCCCAGGCCTGCTCGAACGGCGCATCGCCTCCGCCGGCACCGCCGTTGGCCGCGATTGCCGCAAGCAGATCCGCATCCGGCCCTGCGAAAAACAGCCGCGCGAACAGCGCATAGAGATCGGCACGCGCCTGGTCTTCTGCCTCGAGTTCCGCGGGTTCGCTCATTGCTCCGGATCCAGTATCGAGATTTCGCTCTTGTTTTCCATCATGTCGATCACCCGGCAGTCGGCGCACATCTGCAGCCGGCGCAAGGCCGGGCCGCTTGCGAACATCGAGTGCGCCGCAAGACGCACGCTCATCACGTCGATCATCTTTTTCGTGCCAAAAGGCTTCGAACAACGGATGCACTCGAACGGCTGCGCTTCGTTGAGCGTCACCGGTTCGCGCACCGCCGCAGTCAGGTTCAGACGCGGCACGAGCGTGATCGCCTTCTCGGGACAGGTCTTCTCGCACAGCCCGCACTGAACGCAATTGCGTTCAAGAAAGC